>CALLLZ010000217.1 GCA_938008005.1 uncultured Marinicella sp.
GTGAGCTTTGTAAGAAATTGCCCTATCTATTTGGGATTAAGGTCTCAGAAAGTTAGGGGGAGATAAGGTATTATTGATTCAGTAACATAAGAAGGGCGAACAATATTCTGTCGCCCATTTTTTAAAATACCACTCGTAAAAAATCTTTAAAACTTAGCTGTGCCAGGCGTCCTTGGAAATGGAATCACATCACGAACGTTGGATAAGCCGGTGACATAGCTGACCAAGCGTTCAAAGCCAGCGCCAAATCCAGCATGAGGAACTGTCCCATAACGTCTGAGGTCGGTATACCATTTGTACTCTTCGGGGTCTAAGTTGTGGTGTTCCATTCGGTTGAGTAAGTAATCCAGTCGTTCTTCACGTTGGGCGCCACCCATGATTTCACCAATACCAGGCACCAATACGTCCATGGCAGCAACGGTTTTACCATCATCATTCAAACGCATATAAAAGGGTTTGATTTCTTCAGGGTAGTTCATGACCACAATGGGTTTCTTGAAATGTTGTTCAGTTAGATAACGTTCGTGTTCTGTCTGTAAATCCAAACCCCATTTAACTTCATATTCGAATTTTTTGCCTGATTGTTTTAAGATTTCTAAAGCATCTGCGTAATTAACGCGCTCGAAAGTATCAGTACATAATGTTTCTAATCTTTGGATGGCGGTTTTATCGACAAAGCTGTTAAAAAACTTCATGTCATCCATGTTATTTTCAAGCACTTGTTTTACCAAGTATTTCAAAAAATCTTCAGCCAGTTGTGCCGCTTCATTCAAATCAGCGAAAGCAACCTCTGGTTCAATCATCCAGAACTCTGCCAGGTGCCTTTGGGTGTGCGAATTTTCCGCTCTAAAGGTCGGGCCAAAGGTATACACTTTACTGAGCGCACAGGCATAAGTTTCTGCGTTCAACTGCCCCGAAACGGTGAGATAAGCTTCTTTACCAAAGAAGTCTTGGCTATAGTCTACATTGCCTTTGTCGTCTTTGGGTCAGTTCATCATGTCCAGAGTGGAAACCCTGAATAAATCACCAGCACCTTCACAATCACTGGCAGTGATGATTGGTGTGTGTAACCAAAAATAACCTTGTTGGTTAAAATATTGGTGAACCGCTTGTGACATGGTATTGCGTACCCGCAGCATGGCGCTGAAGGTATTGGTTCGAGGGCGCAGGTGCGCCACATCACGCAGGAACTCCATGGTATGGCGTTTGGGTTGAACTGGGTAGGTGTCTGGATTTTCTACCCAGCCAACAACTTCGACTGAATCGGCATGAATTTCAAATTGTTGTCCTTTGCCACCAGATTCGACTAACTTACCTTGAACAATGACTGAACAGCCTGTGAACAGCTTCAGAATTTCATTGTCGTAGTTGGCCAATTCATTGTTGGCGACTACCTGAATGCCGTCAAAACATGATCCATCATGAACCACTAAAAATGAAAATCCACCTTTTGAATCACGGGTGGTTCTTATCCAGCCTTTGATTTCGACTTGACTGTCTTTTTCGACCTTGCTATTGAGTAAATGTTTAATTGCATGCGTTTGCATATTTTAATTCCTAAAAAGGCCACTGGCGAGAGTGGCCTTGACTTGTTATGGTTTAAACTTGTTGTGATTGAAAATTGGATTAACTGGCTTTGTCCAGTGAGTTTGCTTTGGGGCCGTTAATCAGTGCATGTTCAACGCCATCTACAATCAAGTCAACTTCAGCTTCAGTGATGTTGAAGTGTGGGGTGAAGCGCAAAGAATTTTCACCACCATGAATGACACCCAAACCGTTGTAACGCAGGTATTCTTCAATACTGTCTTTGCCATAGGCTTTATATTGAGGGTCTAACTCACATGAGAATAACAGACCAGTTCCTTGTACATTGGTGATTTCACCGTCCATTTTTTCTTGTAATGCTTTCAATTTAGTCATGAATAGCTGACCCATTTTGGTGATGTTGGCTTTGGTTTCAGCTGATAATTGAGTCAGTACAGTGTAAGCAACATCCAATGCTTTGGGGTTTGCAGTCATGGTATTACCGTATATGCCTACCACATACATACTGGCGGCTTTGGCGTTCAATGCCAATACAGACATGGGGTAGTGCCCTGCATTCATGGCTTTAGAATAGGTTTCCATATCAGGACCAGGCAGGTTTTCAAAGCCTGGATAATCACAGATCGACAAACAGCCATGGGTTCTTAAACCAGCTTGAATTGAGTCAACCAGGAATAAGGTGCCATTTTCTTCAGTCAGTTCTCTGGCTGTGGCATAGAACTCAGGTGTAATACCCATGCCTGGGTTGCCTTCGCCCATCACAGGTTCCATGAAAAATGATTCTATGAACTCATTGTTATTGGCAGCATCATCAAAAGCTTGTTTCAATGCTTCAACATCATTGATTGGAACGGTAATGAGGTTGTTTCTGCCCTGGAAAGAGGCTAAATTCTTTTTGTATGATTTCAACGAAGAATCAGAGTACTGCGCGGGGCGGTCTGTTCTGCCATGAAAAGCACCTTCTAGGGCCATGATCTTAATGGTTTTACCATAATGATCACCTTTCATGCCGGTTTGGTTTTTGGCATTTACATCTGAAATTCTTGAAGCCACAGTTACGGCTTCTGATCCAGAATTCATACAAATAAATTTATCGAAAGGGCAACTCTCATGATTTTTGCCGATTTCCTTTTTTAACAAATCCGACAATCTTCTTTGATAAAAGCTGGGTGTCATGATGTTAGCCATCACATGAGGCTTGGCCATGGTTTCCAAAACATGATCAGCTGCGTGGCCAGCACCTAACATGCCATAACCACCGCTGTCATGCAAGACTGCACCTTTGAGTGTAATCACCCAGGGCCCTTTACCAGCCACTGCCACATATGGGTTAACCGCGTCTGCCGCATAGAAGTTGATGTAATCATTACTCATGAAAGACAGTTGATCAGCTTCATCCATATCAATAATTTGGGGGTATTCCGATTTGATCAGATCAAGTTGCTCAGTTGCCAAATTGATGGCTTCAACTAACTGTGAATCTGATGCTATGAATTTCTTAATGGCTTCATCGTTTAAGCCATGAGTCATCATTTGTCCTTGGGCGCTTCTGAGTTGAAGCAATTGATTAAATACGGTCATTCTCAATCTCGGTTAAATTATCAGCCGATGATTTTATCATGAATGAGGAAGAAACCCAATCATCAGGGTTATACATATTTGGTTGAAATTTGTCGTAATAACTGTTCGAAAAGGTTTTGTAACGGGTTATATTTTTAAGCCGAAATCAGTTGTTTGCCATTGTTATCAACCTTCAAATAACTGCTTTGCTGATGCCAATCGCCCAAAACTATGCGTTGCTTACCATCGACGTGATGAACAGCAGGGCGGTGTGTGTGGCCATGAATGATGGTTTTGACATGGTTTTCAGCAAATAGTTTGTCGATCGCAGTTTGATTGACATCCATAATTTCTGTGGCGGTGCTTTGGGTGTGTTGCTGACTTTGTTGGCGGGCTTTTTCGGCAAAGTCTACACGTTGTTCAACTGACATACTCAGGAACTGTTTTTGCCATTGTGCGTCTCTGAACATGCTTCTGGTTTTTTGATACGGTAAGTCATCGACACATTCGGCGTCACCGTGAACTAATAAAACATTTTCACCATATAAATCAATCGTTGCTGGTTCTTCAATAATATGCATGCCACAACTTTGTGCATAAGCCTGACCTAACAAAAAATCGCGATTGCCAGCCATGAAGTAGATTTCAACACCTTGATCACTCAGTAATGACAACTCTTGTTGTACAGTTTGTGCAGTTTTCCCAGCAATGACAGATGATGCATCATCGCCAAGCCAGTACTCGAAAAAATCACCCAGAATATACAAAGCCTGCGCATGGCAGGCTTTTTCTCTACAAAACTGTACGAATAATCGGCTTATTTGAGGTTGCTGATCACAAAGATGTAGGTCAGAAATAAAGTAAGTGGTCATGAAGCAGGTTCTTTGGCCTCAGGCAATTTATCAACCACAGTGACTGATTCAATGACCATATTTTTCATTGGTACGTCTTTTCTGAATGGCATTTTTCCTGCGGTAGGTGTGAATCTGATTTCATTGGCCACATCCATGCCGCGTACCACTTTGCCAAATACAGCATAACCCCAAGTGTAGGTGTTTTGTTCACCTGTAAAGTTTAATGATGCGTTGTCTTGAACATTAATAAAGAATTGTGACGTGGCAGAATGTGGATCCGGTAATCTCGCCATTGAAATGGTTCCTTTGAGGTTCTTTAATCCATTGTTGGCTTCGTTTTTAATGGGAGCTTTGGTGGGTTTTCTTTCTAATGTCTCGGTAAACCCTCCACCTTGGATCATAAAATTACTGATCACACGATGAAAGATGGTGCCATTGTAAAACCCTTCTTTGGCATAAGAGAGAAAATTGGCTACTGATAAAGGTGCTTTGTCATTGTAGAGTTCTAAATAAATGTCACCTTCAGAGGTTTTCATTTTGACCAAAGTGTTGTCGGCCATTGCTGAAACAGTAAAAAATGTGAATGCCAAAACAGTGGATAGTCGGGCGAAAATAGATGTGTTCATTTAAACCTCTTTAGTTTAATTTTAAATAATGTTCTTATGATAGCTTGAAGTTCTGGATTTTACCAGTTTGCTAAATCTCAATAATAGCAGTTTGACTACAAATATGACTGAGAGTTTCAACTCACTTAACTATAAATTCACACAGATTATGCCGTCGGATTAATGATTGAATAGTGATACAATGTCGCTTCGTTTATTCACTCATAAATTTGTAGTCATGGATCAATTTTTCAACCCGCAGCGAACAACCCCAGTTAAAATCATGTTATTAGGATCAGGTGAGTTAGGTAAAGAAGTGGTTATCGAGGCTCAACGACTTGGTGTACAGGTTATCGCAGTGGATCGTTATGCACAAGCACCGGCTATGCATGTGGCAGATTTCAGTGAAGTGGTTGATATGACAGAAGCCAAACTGTTGCGTCAGGTTATTGAGAAACATCAGCCTGATTTAATCGTGCCTGAAATTGAAGCCATAGCCACATCTGTCTTGGTTGATTATGAACAAAAAGGGTATCGAGTTGTACCTACCGCAACAGCAGCACAACTGACTATGGATCGAGAAGGTATCAGACGTTTGGCAGCAGAAGAGCTGGAATTGAACTGCAGTCCATATGATTTTGTTGATGATTATCAAGGATTTGTAAAAGCCGTTGATCAAGTTGGTATACCCTGCGTGGTTAAACCAGTGATGAGTTCATCTGGTAAAGGCCAAACAACCATCAGAACTAATGAAGACATTGAAGCTGCATGGAAATATGCCCAAAGCGGCGGTCGAACAGGTGCAGGACGAGTGATTGTAGAAGGCTTTGTTAAGTTTGATTATGAGATCACTTTATTGACTGTCAGACACAAAGATGGCACCACTTTCTGTGAGCCGATTGGTCATCGGCAAGAGCAGGGTGATTACCAAGAATCATGGCAACCACAACCCATGACAGACAGCTCTATGGCTAAGGCTAAAGAGATGGCTAAAAAAGTTACGGATGCCTTAGGGGGGTATGGGTTATTTGGTGTTGAATTATTTGTACGTGGTGATGATGTTATTTTTTCAGAAGTATCACCCCGACCTCATGACACTGGTATGGTAACCATGATTTCCCAAGACCTGAGCCAATTTGCTTTACATGTACGAGCTATACTAGGCTTGCCAATTCCTACCATTCAACAAAATGGGCCTTCCGCTTCTCATGTTATTTTAGGAGAGGGCACAGGGACTAATCCAACATTCAGCCAAGTAGATGAGGCCCTAACTCAAAAAGGCACTCAAGTGCGTTTGTTTGGCAAGCCAGA
>CALLLZ010000218.1 GCA_938008005.1 uncultured Marinicella sp.
AAGCAAGTTATTTGTGTGGATATTGATGAACAAGCCATACTTGCAACCCTACAAAATGCGAAAAAAAATAATGTAGCTACAGGTATTCAAGTAATCAACCCTGAAAATGTGCACAACATCAAAAATCAAGATGGAATTTTAGCTAATATATTGGCAGAACCCTTGATGATGTTTTGTGAAGATTTTTATCAAATGTTAAAGCCTGAAGGTTTTATCGTCCTAAGTGGCATACTTGAGGCACAGAAAAATCAAATTTGTGAGAAATATGCCACACGATTTATTGACATTGCGTATGAAATTGAACAAGATTGGGTTCGTGTGGAGGCTGTTAGAGGTTAAGTCACTCCAAAGGGGTGGTTGAGTTAACTGATTTAACTCGAATATGGTTGTAGGGGGGATTAATATTCATGACCTAAAACCACGTGATAAATCAGCAAAAAATGGTCTGTTAGATTCAATCAAGATTCAGAGAAGAAATTTGTATACTCAATGCAGAGGTTGTGGTGAAGTTTTTGTGGTCGATGTTGATCACTTGGTTCACGCTCGTGGACATGTCAGATGTAATCTGTGTGGGACTGTTTTTGATGGCATGGAAACTCTCAGCGCCGAAAAACCCCATGAAGATGAAGATTTGTTGTTACATGACTTTGACAATGCGCCGCCATTGTTAACTCAAGCTTATCACTCAATCCACATCACAGATGTTGTTGAAGAAGAGTTAAAAGAAGATGTTGCTGCAGAATTGGATGACATCATTGCAGAAGCGGTCGCTGAATCTAATGAAGAGGCGATGGAAGATATGGGTTTGCCTGAGTTCGTTGTTAAGCAGGAGTTAGAAAATGATACATCTTTTGTCAATGAAAGGCAGGAGCAAGGTGTACCCCAAACCTCTGGTTGGCTTTGGAGTGGTTTGACTGCTGCTATGGTACTGGGTTTATTATGGCAAACAAAGATTGCCATTGCATCTGGCCAAGTCATTTTACCTGAACATGCCATATCTGAGCGTTTGTGTGAATGGTTTGATTGCGCCAAAGTTGATGAGGAGGTGGATTTGAATGCGATTTCATTGGTTTCGCGAAACATACGCCCTCACCCTGGACGGGATGAGTCCTTGATAATTTCTGCAGGCATGATTAATGCCAATGAAACCGAGAAAAAATTTCCGGCTCTGGAAATAAAGCTATCCGATTTGAATGGTCAGATTGTGGCAATGCGTCGTTTTATTGCTGAAGAATATGTGCCTGAAAATATTCTCAAAGCGGGTTTTGTTGCCAATACCATGATTTCTATTAACTTAGAAATAGTGAGCCCTGGAGAGGATGCGGTGGCATTTGAAATTGGGTTTGTACAACCATGAGTACTTACACGCACAATCAAAAAGCGATCACTCGTGAATCTGTACGTATTTATTTAGAATCCCTTAATGGCCACTGTACGAACACCCTTTATGATTTGGTGATTGAGGAAACAGAGAAGGGTATGATTCTTGAAGTGCTGAAATGGTGCAAGGGTAACAGGTCAAAAGCGGCTGATATATTAGGAATTACTCGCACTACTTTACGCAATAAAATGCGAAAATTAAAAATCACCGATTAAGCCAACCAAACCAGTTTAATACTCTATTTAGTGACTAAAAAAGCACCAAGTTTGAATGTTGGTTCGGTTCAAAAACACATGAAGATTTGAAAACATTGCTTTATAATGGCGCCTCCTTGACCAATCAAAATAATCATGGCACAAAATCGTGTACCTATTCGACGCGTTCTGATCAGCGTTTCGGATAAAACCAATATCGAAATGTTGGCTTCTGGCTTATCCCGTTTGGGAGTTGAAATTCTGTCCACTGGTGGTACGGCAAAGATGCTAGAGCAGGCTGGTTTGGTGGTTACTGAAATTTCAGAATATACTGGCTTTCCAGAGATGATGGATGGACGCATCAAAACTTTACATCCACGTGTACATGGGGCATTGCTAGGTCGTAATGGTATTGATGACGAAGTCATGGAGCAACATGGCATTGAAGGCATAGATTTATTGGTGGTCAATTTGTACCCGTTTGAATCAACCATTAAGAAAAAAGATGTCAATTTGGAAGAAGCCATAGAAAATATCGATATTGGTGGGCCAGCGATGATCAGAGCAGCAGCTAAAAACCACGATCGAGTCACTGTGCTGGTGAACCCAGAAGATTATGAAGAGATGCTGGATGAACTGACAACTTATGGTGGTATTTCACATGCCAATCGCCATGTTTTAGCGGCCAAAGCATTTGCTCATACAGCTCGCTATGATGGATTGATCTCAAATTACCTCAGTGCAATTAATGATACGGAAGAAAGGACAGACTTTTCGCGATATTTTACTCAACAATTCAAGCATCGCTCAGAACTGAGGTATGGTGAAAATCCGCACCAAAAAGGCGCATTTTATACAGAACAAAATCCTGCAGCGGGTACCATGGGCCATGCATGGCAGATTCAAGGGAAGGCACTTTCATACAACAATATTGCTGATGCTGATGCAGCCTTGTCATGCGTCAAAGAATTTCAAGATACGCCTGCCTGTGTGATTGTTAAGCATGCCAACCCTTGTGGAGTAGCTACTGAGACAAGTCTAACCTTGGCTTATTTGAAAGCTTTTGCAACGGATCCGACTTCAGCATTTGGTGGTGTGTTGGCATTCAATGGTAAATTAACCGGAAAAACTGCAGAAACAATTTTAGATAAGCAATTTGCTGAAGTTATCGTGGCCCCAGATTTTGACCAAGAAGCATTAACCGTATTTGCTACCAAGAAAAACCTCAGAGTGATATGTTGTGGCGAACTTCCGAAGGAAACCAAACCATGGATGATGTACAAGAGAGTCAGTGGTGGTTTGTTGGTACAAGATGCTGATGTTCAAATGGCGGATGTTTTTAATGCTCAAGTTGTAAGCAAAAGAAAGCCCTCCGCTGCTGAGTTGACTGATATGGATTTTGCATGGAAAGTGGCTAAATGGGTTAAATCTAATGCCATTGTATATGCCAAAGGTGCACAAACCATTGGTGTGGGTGCCGGCCAAATGAGCCGCGTGGTTTCGGCCAGAATTGCATCTATCAAAGCCGACGATGCTGGTCTTAAGGTACCCGGATCCGTGATGGCGTCAGATGCATTTTTCCCTTTCAGAGATGGTATTGATGCGGCCGCTCAAGCTGGTATCACCGCAGTGATTCAACCCGGAGGTTCAATCCGCGATGAAGAAGTTGTTCAAGCTGCTAATGATCATGACATGGCAATGATTTTCACTGGTATGCGCCATTTTAATCATTAAAGTTTAGTCTAAAAATAACAGAGAAATAAAATGAATCGAGTTTTGGTAATAGGTTCAGGTGGTAGAGAACATGCACTTGCTTGGCGTTTGTCCCAATCTTTAACCGTTGAAAAGACTTTTGTGACACCAGGTAATGCTGGAACTGCAATGGAACCTGCCATTGAAAATGTGGTGCTTGACGTTGATGATTTCTCAATATTGATTGCATTTTGTCAATCCAACAATATTAATTTAGTTATTATTGGTCCTGAGCAACCTTTGGTTAATGGTGTTGTTGATGCTTTATCCTCATCAGGAATCGCTTGTTTTGGTCCGACTGCTCAAGCGGCACAGTTAGAAGGTTCAAAAGCCTTTGCTAAAGAGTTTTTAGAGCGACACCAAATTCCAACCGCTGCTTACGCTGAATTTACCGAGGTAAAAGCGGCCAACATTTATCTTCAAACACAGAATTTTCCCATCGTTATTAAAGCCGACGGATTAGCTGCTGGCAAAGGTGTGGTGATTGCCGAAGATTTAACCCAGGCTGAGGCAGCTGTGACTGATATGCTGGCAGACAATAAATTTGGCGATGCGGGTAGTCGCATCATCATTGAAGAGTTTTTGGTTGGTGAGGAAGCTTCATACATTGTGATGGCTGATGGAAAAAACTTTCTCCCTATGGCAACGTCACAAGATCATAAGGCACGAGATAATGGGGATGTTGGTCCAAATACAGGCGGCATGGGTGCTTATTCTCCTGCTCCTGTAGTGACTGATGCAATTGATCAATATGTTGCAGATGAAATCATTCAGGCGACATTGGATGGCATGGCCAAAGATGGCATGCCTTTCACAGGTTTCTTGTATGCTGGATTGATGATCGACGCCCAAGGACAAGCGAAAGTACTGGAGTTCAATGTGCGTTTTGGAGATCCTGAAACACAACCTATAATGACGCGCCTAAAAAGTAATTTGGATGAACTGTGTTTTTCAGCGATTGCAGGTCAGTTAGACCAAGTTTCAGTCGAATGGGATTCGCGTTTTGCTTTGGGTGTGGTTATGGCTGAAGCTGGTTACCCATTTAGTTATGCCAAAGGCAATCGCATCAATGGTTTGAAAGAAGTTGGTGCTGATAAATTAGATTCAAATATAAAAATTTTCCATGCAGGTACGGCCCAAAAAGAAGGGCATATTGTGACCAGCGGTGGTCGTGTATTGTGTGTTTGTGCTTTGGATGAAAGCCTTAAAGAAGCCCAAAATAAAGCTTATCAAGCAGTGAAAAAAATTGGTTGGGACAGTGAGTACTACCGGACAGATATTGGTTTTAAGGCCATTTAATTAAATTAAAGGCGATTAATATTTACAAGCTCTTAACCAAGCAACTGTTATACTGCCTAATCAGTCAATTGCCCTTAATCGAAGTGGCGCGGATACAACCCATTCATGACCAGTAAAGAAGTTAAGTTTTACCCTCCGTTAGAGGAAAAGTTGAACATAGGTTCGCATGCTTTTGGTGCTGTGTTCAGTATTTTGGCATTGGTGTTGTTGTTATTTAAAGGGGTGGAATTAGGCAATATAACGCATACAAGTGGTTTGCTTATCTATGGTTTGAGCTTATTAACCCTTTACATCGCTTCAAGCCTTTATCATGCCAGTAAAAATCCGGCAATAAGGAGTAAGCTGCGGGTAGTCGATCATGCCGCTATTTACTTATTGATTGCGGGTACTTACACACCATACATGTTGATCACATTACCAGGTACACTGGGTTATTCAATTTTGGCTGCTGCTTGGAGTATGGCTTTGGTTGGGGTGGTGATTAAAATATTTTATACCGGTCATTTCGAAGTGTTGTCAACTTCGTTGTATATTTTAATGGGTTGGGCGATCGTTTTTGCAATCAAGCCTTTGGCAGCGAACTTACTTCCAGAGGGTTTGTTCTGGTTGATGGCTGGTGGTGTAGCCTATACGGTAGGTGCGATTTTATATGCCATCAAAAAAATTCCATACAACCATGCCATTTTTCATTTGTTTGTGTTATTAGGTAGTACTTGTCACTTTATTTCGGTGTATTTTTACGTTTTGAAATGAGGGTGTTTTAA
>CALLLZ010000219.1 GCA_938008005.1 uncultured Marinicella sp.
GGCCTTCAATAGGAACTTTACCGTTGGGAAAGTAAATAGCAGTTGAAGCAGGGTAGCGTTTTAAAACTTTGGCTTTGCGCTCAATTGTTCTGATGATACGAGGGTATGCTGGGAAACCCTTTTCAGCGGCTTCTATGGCTGGTTGGAGTGAAACAGACAATGGTAATTTGCCATAATGTTTGGCTAAATGTTCAAAGCCTGCAATTTCACCAGGAATGGCGGCAGCGAGGGGGCCGTTTAAAGCCAAGTCACGATTGACTTCGCCTGTGTCATCTAAATACATGTCAGCGTATGCTTTGGCTGGCGCTTCTTCACGACCATCTATCATCACATTTTTACCATCTTTTGCACGATGTAGAAGCCAAAAAGCACCACCGCCGATGCCAGAGCTTTGTTGTTCTACAACGGCTAAAGTTGAACTGACTGCAATGGCAGCATCAAATGCATTACCACCTTGTGCCAAGATGCGGTGTCCTGCTTCAGTCGCCATTGGGTGGGCGCTTGCAATAGCCGATTGTTTGGGTGATTCTGCCAAAGCCGAACCGCAAATCAATAAGAGTGTCGTAATAAATAGTTTCATAGGTCCTCTGTCAGTCTTTGGTATTTGAGCATTAACTCATCGTGGGTTTCTTCGTTATCTGGATCTTTAGGAATGCATTCAACGGGACAAATTTCAGCACATTGAGGTTCATCAAAATGACCCACACATTCGGTACATAAATCAGGGTCAATTTCAAAAATTTCTGGCCCCATATAAATCGCCTCATTAGGGCATACGGGTTCACAGACATCACAATTGATACATTCTTCGGTGATAACTAAGGACATTTTAATTCTTGAATTTTTGTTTGAGTGCTTGTTGCACAATGGGGTGTGCGAATTCCGAAACATCGCCATCCAGCATTGCAATTTCCTTAATCAAAGAAGAAGAGATAAAGCTGAATTGTTCTGCTGGTGTGAGGAACATGGTTTCAATATCAGGTATTAAATGACGATTCATGCTGGCTAATTGAAATTCATATTCAAAGTCGGATACCGCACGTAAGCCACGCAAGATCACATTGGCTTCAATTTTAGTGGCAAAATCAGCTAGTAGAATATCAAACCCTACAACTTCTACATTTTCCAATGGCGACAAAATTTCTGTGGCCATTTTTATGCGTTCATCTAAACTAAACAAAGGGCCTTTTCGTCTTGAGTCAGCGATGGCAACCACCAATCGATCAAATATCTTGGCGCCACGCTTGACTAAATCAGCATGGCCATTGGTGATTGGGTCAAAAGTGCCTGGGTAAATGGCAATGTTAGCTCTTGTTTTCATCATAAAATAGTGTAGGCTTTGATATTTTTATTTTAATTCATTTTTTTGCCAAAGTTCAAAGCGAACTTGACCAGCTTTTTTATGTTTCTGTAAACTCCAAATCGAAGCATCTAATGGAGCCAAATCTTGCGAAACACCAAATTCACGGTATAAATAGCCGTTTGTTTGACATAATGTTGAGATTATACCACCGATTATATGCATTTCATCACTATCGAAAGGTGGATCGATGAAGATTAAATCAAATTTTTCATCACAACTCTTAATGAATTTGTGTGCTGTTTGTTGGCTGATGTTGATTTGACCAAATTGTAACGCTTGTAAGTTTTTGCGTAATTGAATGATTGCTTTGCTGTTGTTATCGACGCAGGTTACGCTTGCAGCGCTTCTTGATGCTGCTTCAAAGGCTAAAATGCCTGAGCCAGTGTACAAATCTAATACATTCAGACCATAAAGATTGTTGCCCAGCCAGTTGAACAGGGTCTCGCGTATTCTGTCGCCAGTAGGTCTGAGTCCAGGCTGGTCTTCGACAGTTATTTTTCTGGAGCGGTGAGAGCCGCCAGTTATGCGAATTTGTCCCATGTTTTTTGTCTAGTTTTTAACTTTACTTTTCTGCGTAACCCGAAAATTTCACACAATTGGTACATAACAATTGTATGTGTTTTGCATAGTACGTATGTATTGTTTATGAAAGCATTGCTACTGATTATAGTTTGTACCTGAATGGTTTTATGAAAAAAATGACTTCATATATTGCATAAAATCGCTAACAACCTAAGAATGACTAGGTATGAAGCGATATTTATACAAGCTATTTTGTCATTTTGTCCCTAAACTCCATTCTTGTATGAAATATTCGGGTTAAGCCTTGTATTTGGTAGAATATGCGCCATATTTTAACGGAATTCATAAGCAATATACTCATGATTAAGTTTTTTAAGAAAAAAAATAAAAAACAAGCAGAGCAAACAACCGATAAACAACAATCACCAGAAGATCAACAAGAGGCAAGTGCATTAGATCAATCGGTATCTACAGAAACTGTTGAATCGTCTATTGCGAAGCCAGATGAAATTGAGCCAACAGCTGAACCTGTTATTGAAGTGCCACCTGAGTTACTGGCTCAAGGTGTTGAACCTCACCAGTACCAGCTAAGCCAGCAACTTACAAAAACCAATGATAATTTTGGTAAAAAGATGAAGCATCTTTTTTCTATTAAGAAGAAAATTGATGAGGAACTGTTTGAAGAATTGGAAACCACATTGTTAATGGCTGATGTAGGTGCTACCGCCACCATGGATGTGATAGAGAAAGTCAGAAAGTCCTTAAAACGACGGAATCTATCCGATTCAGATGCGGTATTTGAGTCTCTACAAGCGCATTTAACAGAGCTGGCAAAAATGGTTGAAAAGCCATTGGTTATTGATGAAACCAAGCAGCCATTTGTTATTTTGGTGGTTGGTGTTAATGGTGTAGGGAAAACCACAACTATTGCTAAACTGGCTCGTAAGTATAAAGGCATGGGTAAAAAAGTCATGTTGGCAGCTGGTGATACTTTCAGAGCAGCAGCAGTTGAACAGTTGAAAACTTGGGGAGAACGTGAAGACATCCCTGTGATGGCACAAAATACTGGCGCTGATTCTGCTTCGGTTATCTTTGATGCCATGACCTCAGCCAAAGCACGAAATATCGATGTGTTGATTGCTGATACAGCTGGTCGTTTACATACCCAAGCGAATTTAATGCAAGAGTTGGAAAAAATTTCGCGTGTTATGCGAAAAAATGATGAATCAGCGCCACATGAAACTTTAATAGTTATTGATGGGGGAACTGGTCAAAATGCCATTTCGCAAGTACGTGAATTCAACAAAGCCAATTTACTATCAGGTGTTGTTATTACTAAATTAGATGGTACCCCTAAAGGTGGGGTGTTGTTTAATTTAGCCGCTGAATTTGAAATCCCTGTTAGATTTATTGGTGTCGGTGAAAAATCCTCTGACCTTAAACTTTATCAAGCTGAAGATTTTGTTAAAGCGATCATAAGCTAACATTGAAATTTAGCCAACAAATCGTTACATGGTTTCATCAACATGGACGCAAAGAGTTGCCATGGCAACTGAGTACAGGAAAGAATAAACCTTACCATGTTTGGTTGTCAGAAATCATGCTGCAACAAACCCAAGTGATTAAAGTGATTGAATATTTTGATCGTTTTATTCAGGCTTTACCTACATTAGATCATTTAGCCAACGCAGATGAACAAGAGGTGTTGGCATTGTGGTCTGGTTTGGGGTATTACAACCGGGCAAGATACTTGCATGAAACTGCAAAATTATGCCGGTCACGCCATAAAAGCCAATTACCAGTTGATTTACAACAATTGATTGATCTGCCTGGTATAGGTCGCTCGACTGCTGCCGCCATCATGTCATTGGCCTATGACCAGGCTGAACCGATTATGGACGGTAATGTTAAACGTGTATTCGCTCGTCATTTTTTGGTCGCTGGTGAACCCAATAAAAGCAGCACCCTAAAACAGCTCTGGCAGTTAGCCGATACCCATAAAGAACAACAAGAGCCAGCTGCATATACACAAGGCTTGATGGATTTGGGCGCCACAGTGTGTACCAAGCACCAGCCCAAATGCGATCAATGTCCTGTCAGAAAAACTTGTCAAGCCTATAAAAAAGATGTGATCGCTCAATACCCAACCAAAAAGAAAAAAGTCAAACAAATTGAGGTAAATTTATTCGCAATCTTGTCAGTTGATGGACAAAAGATTGGTGTCAACAAACGCAGTGAGCAAGGTATTTGGCCAAACTTGTGGTTTCTGCCTTTGTTTGAAACGGAACAATCATTAATGAATGCTCATACCGAAGCGAATCAGCATTTCAGCTTGACGCATAAGCTTACACATCGTATATTGCAGATTCACGTTTATATATTGAAGCAACCAAACAAATCGGTCGAAATGGTCGATCGTGAGATTTTACTTAATCGACCACACCCTAAAGCCCTTATTCATA
>CALLLZ010000220.1 GCA_938008005.1 uncultured Marinicella sp.
TGAGCGCTGATACCGTTTCAACTGTCAGTAATGAAACAATGGCAGCCAACGTATTGGCAGGAAAACGTACATTTTATTTTGCTGGCAATGACACTTTTGGTGACAATGAGATGAGCTTAGAGGGCTACATCTCTTGTGCCAGCTGTCACTTGGATGGCGGTCATGATGGCCGAACCTGGGACTTTACCCAGCGAGGTGAGGGTTTTAGAAATACCACTGATTTAAGGGGGCGCCGAGGGGTCGGGCATGGTAATGTGCATTGGTCTGGTAACTTTGATGAAATACAGGATTTTGTGCTGGATATCGTGAATCACTTTGGTGGTACAGGTTTTCTGGCAGATGGTGAAGTGCCTAATGCTTCGTTAGGGGCAAGCAACGCAGGTCGCAG
The DNA here is from genome assembly GCA_938008005.1 of uncultured Marinicella sp. GTDB lineage: Bacteria > Pseudomonadota > Gammaproteobacteria > Xanthomonadales > Marinicellaceae > Marinicella. Next base: position 389 of record CALLLZ010000220.1, read on the forward strand.
TGTTGAGTTAGATCAAATGAGTGCTTATTTAACTTCATTAGGACCTGATAGTATTGTGCAAAGCCCTTATCGTAACTTTGATGGAACGCTATCAGCAGATGCTCAAGCTGGACGAACGCTGTTCAATCAAAATGACTGTGCCAGTTGTCACAGTCCACAAACAGACTTTACTGACAGTCGTGTAGGGGCATCTCCTTTGTTGCATGATGTAGGGACCATTCGAACCACATCTGGTGATCGTTTGGGTGGTCTTTTGACTGGTATTGATACACCTACTTTGCTAGGTATGTGGGAGAGTGCACCTTATTTTCATGATGGTTCAGCTCCAAGCTTGGAAGATGTCTTTGTGGTAGCCGGCGGTGTCACCATACAAACCGAGTTGGGTAGTTTGTCAGGTGGGGCAGTGGTTCCTGACTTCATAGAAATCAATCAAGACAGCAGTGCTCACGGAGAATACGTTAGTCTGAGATCAAGTGGTCAAGGTTTTGCCATCGCTGATGTAGATGGTGGCGCTGGAGGCGTGGGAGCTTTGGAATTTCGTGCGTGGAATGCCTCATATGGTAGCTCTGCAGCCGATTTAAGTATTCAAGTCAATGGAAACAATTATGCATTACAAGTTCCGACAGTGAATCCTCGGCATAACCTGAATTGGCAGGCATATCGAGTTGAAGGTGTTGAATTTGCAGCAGGAACTAATAATACGGTGACTGTATCTAGCAACAATGATACCGATGTTTATATTGATGAGATGACTGTTTCCAACAATGATGATCTGAGTATAGCAACCCACCGTGGTGTTGCTGGATTAACAGATGCCGAACAGGAGCAATTATTGACTTATATTCGTTCTTTGGATGGTCAAGACAGCAGTTTTGAAGTGATTGATTTAATTTTTGCGGATGGTTTTGAATGACAAGTTAATGACAACAAACGATTGTTATTAAAGCATATCAATCGTTGAGATAAAAATAAACTGTTCTTTTGGTTGCGGTTATTGATTCGCATTGTTTTGAATGGTTTATTTTTTTAGCTAATTACCTTTTTGTATAGGTTGTATCGAATTATTTTAATCAATTAATAGCTCAGCCAGTCTCGAAGCAGCTCGCTCAAATTCAAAGGTCATTTTTTTGCCTTGGTAAATCATTTTATAATGACAAGCAGCCTGCGCTAAAATTTTCACTTCCGCTTCGTACATGACATCAATTAAAGTAATAAAACGCCGCGCCGCGCTGTCATCGCCTGCTGACATGCTGGGAATGTTGGAAATGATTAAGGTATCAATTTTTTTTGCAATACTGATATAGTCTGAGGCATTTCTTGCTTGTTCACATAAGGCGGTGAAATCACACCACAAGGTTTGTGATGCGAATTGAATGACCTTCAATTCTCGATCATTGATGTTCCAACTGTCATCAAAACTTTCGGTATTTTCCGTCAATAGTTGAAAGTTTTCTTGTAGCCGACCCAAACTGGATTGGTTATTGGGAAAGTACCAATGTTCGTGAAGGCTCGCATCGGTATCTTGTTGTCGGTAATCTTGTTGGCCGTTAAGGTGCATGACCTGCATGTTGGTATTGATCCAGTCTATGGCTGGTAGAAACTTAGCTCTTTGGAGTCCGTCTTTGTATAAATTATCAGGTTTAACATTAGAGGTAGTGACCAAGGCAATGCCATAGCGACTGAATGCTTCTAACATGCCAGCTAGAAGCATGGCGTTAGCGATATCATTGACCAAAAACTCATCTAAACACAACACTTGAACTTCTGAGGCAAGTTGTTTAAAAATTTTATTCAAAGGGTTTTTTGCATCACTTTGGTTGCGTAATTGATGGTGTAACCAAAGCATGAATTCATGGTAATGTTGGCGTTTTTTTCCTACTTCTGTAGAGAGGCTGTCATAAAATAGATCCATTAAATGTGTTTTTCCGCGTCCAACAGAACCATAAATATAAAGGCCTTTGGGTGCGGGTTCAGGACTTTGCCATAGCTGAGTGATAGACCAACCTTTAGTTTTAGGTTGGGTCAATTCTTGATACAAGCGTTCAAATTGATCTACCACCAGCGCCTGTAGTTCATCACGCCAAATAACATCATTAGCTATTTCATTAAGGTATTGTGCTTTGGGTCCTTTTTTTTCCATATCAGGAATAGCTTAGTCAGTATTAACTTGGCGTAAAATACCATTTTTAACGGCACCTTTTAAGTCCAACAGTCGACGATGAAAGAAATGTCCAGCTTTCATGGTGATCAACTGAGGTTTGGGGTTTTGTTGCTCTACATATTCATAAACGGCACGCGGACTGACCACATCATCTTCATCTCCTTGGACCACCAGCCAAGGGCATTTAGGTGGTGCTAATTCGGTGTAGTCGTAACGTTCGACTGGCGGTGCGACAGTCACAAATTGCTCAGGGTCTATATCATGTACAGCTCGCAGAGCCACATATGAGCCAAATGAAAATCCAGCCAGCCAAAATTTACAATGTGGCATGGCAGTTTTGGCCCATTGATAGACTGCCAATAAATCTTCGGCCTCGCCCACCCCATCATCGAACACACCATCAGATTCACCCACACCACGAAAATTAAATCGCACTGTATGAGCGCCCATATCTCGGAATGCTTTTTCTAACATGTGAGTGACTTTGTTGCGCATGGTGCCGCCATACAATGGATGTGGATGACAAATCAAAGCCATGCGATTTTTATCCACTGCGTCAGCTTCTGGAGGAGCTGTCATGCATTCAATTTGGCCTGCTGGGCCAGGAATCATAATAACCTTTGATTCTTTTGGAAATTCAACAGTTGTATCAGACATGGGCAAGTTATTAATTTAAAGGCTGCATTATATCACCCATGTGATTTTTACATTCGGGTTGTGAGCGATAATGTTAGGCCCATTGTATGGTCTTAATTTATCATGGGTGTGTATTCTTTATTCAATTGCAAAAATAGGTGCTTTTTCTTGACGGAAAACAACCACTCCATCGAAATATGAGCTCCAGTCTGTAGTCATGAATTTGCCGAATAGGCGTGCAGATATATTTCCAAGCTGGCTAAGGTCTGCTGAGTTTAAATATTTCCAGTTATCTTCAGGAGTTGAAGCAACAGCTTCTAAAGAATCGACTGGTGCATCAGCAATGGATTGAATGGATGTTCCGGCTCTGGATGATTGGCCGCTAAAAGTTGTAAATCCAATTGCAGTCATTTTATTTTTCAATTCTTCTTTAAGCCATGCTCCCAATGGTTTGCGCGATAAGATACCTTGTTTTTTAGCGGCGTGAACAGTTGCTGTCCAGATGATCGACTTTCTTTTTTGAGCCGCTGCCTTGTTTTGCCATTGAAAATTTCTAAACATGGCTTCGTCACGACTCAATGCGGTGGTTGCATTATTGTTTCTTGCGTATAAGTTGGCGGCATTGAAAATCATCTTTTTTTGATTTAAGTCTGCTTTTGAACTGTTTTTAGTTTTATTTGCAGCCAGATGGGTGCATTGCTGCAATAGGTTAATTTCGTCTTGGTTAAACTGATGTTGCTCATCATAAAGCCAATTTAAATTTCGTGTCATAGCCTGCTGACATATCGATTGTTTTACCGTTGGAACAAAAGCTGCAATTAAAGGAGGTAAGGTTGCCTTCGCAAATTCAGAAGATGCGCTGATTTGGTCGTCAAGGCCAGCCAGTAATAATTCCCCAGAAATTGAATGAGCAAATAACCATTTGCGCCAAGTATATAGCTCTTTGGTGGTCCAAAAACCACCAATGGCATTATCCAGTTGTTTTTCTGTTGCCGTTTTTTTTGGAATGGCTTGTTGGAAACCCAAAAAATCGTAAACCGGTGCTTCAAAATACAATGCTGTGAAATTGCAATGTGAGATTAAATGCTGGGCAATTTCTGCTTTCGCCTGAAAGCCCAGTGCTTCACCATGTGATGGTAACTCGCCTAAGACCACCACTTGTTTATCACAGCTGGTTTTAGAAATGAGTTGAGTTAGAGGTGTTTTAAGAAGCTCATTGGCTTTTGTATTTATTGTAAAAAAAACTGACAGAAAAAACATCAGTGAGTGTGCGAGAATATTCAGAGGTAGTGATTGGATTGGCATATTTTGTGGAAAATAATGATTTAATTTAAGACTGATCTTGTGCTGAATAGTTCATTATTAAATTATTTGTTACGTGGAGGGATGTATTGAAAGTTAAATGCATTGGTTTTCATCGCATATATCAACATCAGCACCACTGGGATACCGATTATGGTGGTGATCAAATAGAAATTAGCATATCCAAACTGTTCAACTATACCTCCTGAGTAGCCACCCAAAATTTTCGGAAATAATGTCATTACTGAACTGAACATTGCATATTGAACTGCTGTAAAATTCTTATTAACAAGCATAGATAAAAATGCAATAAAGGCAGTTAAAGCCATTCCCTGTGCGAGGTTGTCGGCTAAAATCATGAACACAAGATAGACTATGTTTTTATCCATTCCTGCCATTATCATAAATAATAAATTTGTTAATGCAGATAATATGGCACCTAAAATCATAATTTTTAATAAGCCAAATCTAAGTACAAGTACGCCACCAAGAATACCACCTGATATGGTTACGATAACGCCATAAAATTTAGTCACTTCGGCTATTTCCTGTAATGTAAATCCCATGTCTTGATAAAAAATATTGGTAGTAACACCCATGACAATGTCTGAAATTCGGTACGTGCAAATAATGCCAACCAGTAACCACATATGATCACGATGTCTTTTGAATAAGTCAGCAACTGGGGACCAATAAACCTCATCAACCATTTTTTTATTAAACGATTTGTGCTTGCTCAGTACCAATACAACTATACAAGCTCCCATTATGGACAGTATGAATTTAATAAAGCCCAAAATCAGCTTTATCATCACATGATTGGTTGTCAGTTGCACAAAGAAATTTTGAATTAAATGCAATAACTCATCTAATGAGTTGTACAGAATAATAAATGTGCTAACTCCAAATGCAAAGGCAATCACTACTGACATAAAGTCTTTGTTGCTGAAGTCGTGTGATGCTTTTACATCTTTTGAAGGCTCTTTAATGCTTAGGGTTGTAAAAATGCCTATTAACATCAGTAAGGCCATTAATAAATAACTGATTTGCCATGCAAAATAATTATAAGACTCTATACTGGTTCCTATAGAGCCTGCTAAATAGAGAACGCCAAATCCAGATGTGACCATGCCAAGTCTGTAACCCGCTTGATATATGGAAGACATCATTGCAATATCCCGCTCTTCGGCAGCTTCAATTCTCCAAGCATCTATGGAAATGTCTTGAGTAGCAGCTGAAAAACCAAGAAGTATTGCGCCAACAGCCATTTGTATTAATGAATTATCGCCGGAGGCTGGGTTGGTCATAGCCATTAATGAAATAGCTAAAATTATTGATATCTGAGAAACCAACAGCCAAGACCTCCTTTGTCCAAGTTTTTTAGTTAATATAGGGATAGGTAATTGGTCCGCTAATGGCGACCATAAATACTTGAAAGAATAACCCAGTGCAGCCCAGCTGAACATAGTGATGGTTGCTTTTACTATACCCACTTGCGCCAACCATAAACCCAATGATGAATAAATTAACGAGTTGGGTATGCCCGCACAAAAAGCCAACAAAGTCATGTGTAGAAACTTAGGGTGTAACAAGTTTTTAAGAATTTCTAGCATCACATATAAACACAAATTTGGCAGTTTAGCATGATCTCCCTAAGGAACATGAAATTTAACATTTTGAGTTATGATTTTAAATGAGTTATTATTAAGCTGATATCACAGAGGGCTTGGAATGATTGAGGTGGAAGACTTAAAAGAATATTATCCATTCAATAAGATTGAAATGAAATTTTACTCTTTATTGTTGAATGAATTTGAATTTTTTGAGAGGCAACAAGGTGATAACTTATATGAAATTAATCGTCGGGCAGAAAACACCAAGTATCTGACTCATGGTGTGGTGCAAATAACCACTGATAAAGGTCGTGAGAAAACTTTAAAATCAACTTCTTTGTCAGCTAAATACCCCATAGGCGATGCCAATAAAAGTAATACCATGGATGCCGTAGTTACTTCCAAAGTGATGTCAGGTTTTCAAATCAGTTCTAATCTTTTGG
>CALLLZ010000221.1 GCA_938008005.1 uncultured Marinicella sp.
TTGCTTCAAGCTGCTTGTTTTGCTGCTGGAGGGACTAGTTTTGCTGTAAACCCTTGGTGGTATTCTGGGTGAGTATATTTATTCTTCAAGTTTTCAGAAACAGTCAGGAATAAACTGAAGTTTTTTTAGTAGGAATCATGAGTGGTTTCTTCATATCAATGAATACCTTGCCAAAATGAACGGCCTTGAATACTTGAATGACAATTACCTTAAAAAAATATCAACGTGTTTTTTGAGTTGGTCCAAATAACTTGTTTCCATCGGATCCAACCAACAGGCATCTTTTTCTTTTCGCAACCACGTCAGTTGGCGTTTGGCCAACTGGCGTGTGGCAGCGATGCCCTTGAAAATGAAGTCGTCCCTACTGGTCTTACCTTCTAAATGTTCCCAAGCTTGACGGTATCCAACAGATCGCATTGAAGGTAAGTCACTGTGGTTTTTCGGGTTGTCCATCAATGTTTTCATTTCATCCAAGAATCCTTGTTCTAACATCATTTTAAAACGCAAGGCTATTCTTTCATGTAAGACGCTGCGATCTTCTGGAGAAATGATGATCTTCAAAGTCTCGTAAGGTAGTTTTTGGCCCTGATCTTGTTCATACAATGCGGTCATGGTTTGGCCGGTTAACAGGAATACTTCATAAGCGCGATTGATGCGTTGTGGATCATTGGGGTGTATGCGTTTCGCACTGACAGGGTCAGCTTCTGCCAAAAGCCCGTGCACATGTTCCCACCCTTTTTCATCTGCCATAGATTGGATTTTGGTTCGGATGTCTTGATCAGCTTCTGGTAACTTGGATAAGCCATGCTGTAGTGCGTTGTAATAAAGCATGGTACCGCCTGCCAATAATGGGATGCGGTTATTTTCAACGCTGCTTTGCATCAATGTTTTTGCGTCGGTACAAAAATTGGATGCAGAATAGGGTTCCCAGGTTTCGCAGACATCGACCAAAGCATGGGGTGCACATTTTAATGTTTCTACATCAGGTTTGGCTGAACCTATGTTCATTCCTTTGTAAACCAAAGCCGAGTCAACTGAGATGATGTCAGCGTTGTATTTTTCATGTAAAAGGATGGCTGCATCGGTTTTTCCCGCGGCAGTGGGACCCATTAAAAAAATGGCTTTAGGTAATGACGTGCTCATCATGTGTTCATTACAGGGTTTATTGTCCGCGCAGGAATAATTTATCCAATTGTTTCATATCTAATTGTGTCCAAGTGGGTCGGCCGTGGTTGCATTGATCTGACCGCAAAGTATTTTCCATATCGCGTAGCAAAGCATTCATTTCCATTATGGATAACTGTCGGTTGGCTCTGACTGAACCATGACAGGCCATGGTTGACATGATTTCATTGATTTGGGCTTCGATTTTTTGACTTGAACCCAGTGCCACAATTTCTGACAACACATCTTTGATTAAATTTTCCACATCGGCATTGGCCAGCATCGCAGGTATTTTGCGTATCACCAAGCTTTCCTCACCTGTGATGTTGATTTCAAAACCCAACTGTTCAAACCAATTCTGTTGGCTTTCTACGGCATTGACTTCGCGAGCAGAAACGTTTACTTGAATGGGGACCAATAACTTTTGGTTCCTCAAGGCATCTTCTGCAAATTTTTCTTTCATCCGTTCATAAGTGATGCGTTCATGCGCAGCATGCATATCTACTATGATCAAACCATGCTGGTTTTCAGCGATGATAAATACACCATGAATTTGTGCTTTGGCATAGCCTAGTGGAGGAATATCCTGGTCATCACCTTCGTGGGTAGGCAAGTTTGGGCCACCAGTTTCCGGATAACTCGGCATGTTTTGACTGTCGGCTGTTGCCTGATTCAAGTAATTGAAACTGGCTTCTCGCACGCCTTGGGCAGGTATGTTTGATTGAAAGTTGCCACCTGAATATCCGCTGCTGGATTGGCCACCGCCGGCCATACCGTTTGAAAGATTCATGCGATGTTGCATCTGAGAATAATCTGGCAGCGGTTCTGCCACAGTTGTGGTCTGTTCACCGACACGGGTGTGGGCTAAGGATTGGTGAATCGAGCCAAAAATAAAGTCATGGACCAGTTTAGAATCTCTGAAACGCACTTCATGTTTGGTTGGATGTACGTTGACATCCACCAATTCAGGATCAATGTCGAGGTAGAGTACAAAAGCAGGAAAACGGCCATGAAATAACACGTCTTGATAAGCTTGTCTGATGGCATGACCGACCAATTTATCCTTAATCATGCGATTGTTGATATAGAAAAACTGGCGATCAGGTTGGGCGCGATTCCATGAAGGTTTGGCTACCCAGCCTGACATCTTGAGGTTACCACGTTGTTGCTCAATAAATATGGCATTTTCAATAAAATCTTTGCCACACAGTTGATTGATGCGCTGGTGCCTCAGTATATCTGAGTCACCACCTTGTGCGTTACTGATCATTTTACCGTTGTGACTGAGCCTAAAAGTGACGTCAAATCGAGATAAAGACACGCGTTTGATTAAGTCAGCAATCCGCAGGTATTCGGTCTGGTCAGTTTTCATAAAGCGCCTTCTGGCAGGCGTATTAAAAAACAAATCTGAAACTATGATGGTGGTACCAACCGGATGGGCTGCTGGCATCGGCCCTTCAATTTCACCACCATGGGCGTTGATTTGATAGGCCATTTCGGCATCTTTGTGACGGGAAATCAGTTCAAATCGACTGACTGAAGCAATACTGGGTAAGGCTTCTCCTCTAAAACCCATCGATAACAGTGATTCCAAATCATCCAGTGAATGGATTTTACTGGTGGCATGGCGTTGTAAGGCCATGGCCAAATCTTGTTCGGTGATACCGTCACCATTATCGGTGATCTTGATGCGTTTTTTACCACCGGTTTGCACATCAATGTCGATCACAGTGGCACCTGCATCCAGGGCATTTTCAACCAGTTCTTTAACGACTGAGGCGGGGCGTTCAACCACTTCGCCAGCAGCGATTTGGTCAATCAATTGGTTGGGGAGTTTTTTGATGGTCATGAGCATAATTTTAACATGAGTTAAGTTGGTTTGAAGCAAGGAAATACTGTGCAAAAATAAATAAATTTAATTCTATGTGATTCCGGCCGAGGCACGAGTGGAGGAATCTCGTAATCCGTAATTCATGCCTTTAAGCCATTATCACGTTTAATTAACCAGTTCCTTCGGCTTCGCTCAGGATGACATTGTTCTATCGGACAAGCACTGTGTCATTCCTACAGAGGTATGAGTGGAGAAATTTCGTAACCCCTTAACACATCATATTAAGCAGGTCGGATATTTTTTTATCTTTTTTGACAAGGTTTTAGACTGTTTAACGAGTATATAACTAAGTTGACATTTTTTAATGTTAATTTTGAAAATGACAACTGTTCAGAAGACGTATTAACATGAATCAATGGAGAATTATATGAAAATATTTAATAGACTGAGGTATGTAAAAAAACAATATGTAGTTTCTGTGGCTTTGTGCCTAACAGCAGGGTCAGCCCTATCGGCCCCGATCAACCATGAATGTGAGAACCCGGCGAACCCCAACGCAGTGGACTGTCCTAATGACATACTGCATACGCAGTCTTATGAAATGGACTATATGAATTTTGGTTATGCTTGGGATAAGTCCTATGGTACCGCAAGGGTCTTTGTTATTGATTCCAATGTCCACACAGACACCATAACCAATACTGAGTTTAACAGCAGAGTCAGAAGGCATGATTCTGGAACATATTTTAAC
>CALLLZ010000222.1 GCA_938008005.1 uncultured Marinicella sp.
TATGGTATGGATAAAAAAGGTGGTGATCGCACCATCGCTGTTTATGACTTAGGTGGTGGTACGTTTGATATATCAATCATTGAAATTGCTGACATTGATGGTGAGCAACAGTTCGAAGTATTGGCTACCAATGGTGATACATTCTTGGGTGGTGAAGATTTTGATAATCGAGTGATGGATTATTTGGTTGATGAGTTCAAAAAAGACCAAGGTGTTGACTTAAAGAATGATCCTTTGGCATTGCAACGTTTAAAAGAAGCGGCTGAAAAAGCCAAGATTGAATTATCGACTTTGGATCAAACAGAAGTCAACTTGCCTTATATAACAGCGGATGCCTCAGGCCCTAAACACATGAACGTTAAGATCACACGTTCTAAATTAGAGTCGTTGGTAGAAGAGTTAGTAAAAAGGACAGTGGCTCCTTGTGAGACAGCGATCAAAGATGCTGGTGTTTCATTGGGTGAAATTTCTGATGTTATCTTGGTTGGTGGACAAACTCGTATGCCTGCAGTTCAAACCATAGTAGAACAAACCTTTGGTAAAAAACCACGTAAAGACGTTAACCCTGACGAAGCAGTAGCCATGGGTGCTGCCGTTCAAGGCGGTGTTTTATCTGGGGATGTGAAAGATGTCTTGTTGTTGGATGTGACACCTTTGTCTTTGGGGATTGAAACCATGGGCGGTGTGATGACTAAATTGATTGAGAAAAACACCACAATCCCTACCAAAGCTTCGCAAGTATTTTCAACAGCTGAGGATAACCAATCTGCTGTGACTGTACATGTGTTGCAAGGTGAGCGAGAAGTGGCTCATGCCAATAAATCATTGGGTCAGTTCAACTTAGAAGGCATTGCTGCAGCACCTCGTGGTATGCCACAAATTGAAGTGGCTTTCGATATCGATGCCAATGGCATCATTCATGTTTCAGCAAAAGATAAAGCCACTGGTAAAGAACAGCGTATTGAAATTAAATCAGGTTCGGGTTTATCAGATGAAGAAATTGAAAACATGATCAAAGATGCAGAACTGAATGCTGATAAGGATAAAGAATTCAAAGAGTTGTCACAAGCCAGAAATGGTGCTGATGCCATGAGTCATTCTGCTAAGCAAATGTTAGATGAACACAAAGAGATCATTGATGAAGGTGAAAAATCTGCGATTGAAGCTGCGGTAGAGACCGTTGAGAAAGCCGCCAAAGGTGATGACAAGTCAGCGATTGATGCTGCTGTTGAAGCTTTGCAAGCAGTGACTCAACCAGTGATGCAAAAAGTCGCGCAAGCGACTCAAGCACAACAGGATGCGCCTACTGGAGATGATGCTGAGGCATCAAAAGGTGACGATGACGTGGTTGATGCAGAATTTGAAGAGGTTGACGAAGCCAAAGAAGAAGAAAAAAAGTAAACTCCAATTGATTGCATAACCAAGCAACCTGAGTTTTTTGATATGCCGTCTTGGGTGAATTCGCAAGGCGGCTTTTTAAGTTAAAGTACAGAACATAAAACACCATGGCACAAAAAGATTTATACGAGATTTTAGGTATTAAAAAAACAGCAACCCAACCTGAAATTAAAAAAGCCTTTAAACGCACTGCAATGAAATTTCACCCTGATCGAAATTCAGATGACCCTTCAGCGCAAGATAAGTTTAAAGAAGCGCAGATGGCCTATGAAGTCTTGAAAGATGAACAAAAGCGCCAAACTTATGATCAATATGGTTTTGATGCGGTTAGTGGTCAACGTGGTGGCCCCGGTCAGGGTGGCGGTTTTCAAGGTGATGTGGGTGACATTTTTGGAGATATTTTCAGTGATATCTTTGGCGGAGGTGGCAGACGTGGTGGGGCGAGATCTGCGGGTCCACAAAGAGGTCGTGATGTACAAATTGAAATGTCAGTCGAACTTGAAGATGCCATCAATGGTGTCAATAAAGAAATTAATATTCCCACGATGGTTGCTTGTGATCCATGTAATGGTTCTGGCTCTAAGGATGGTCAAACTAAATCTTGTCAAACTTGTAATGGTATTGGTCAAGTTCGTATGCAGCAAGGCATGTTCTCGGTACAACAAACCTGTCCGGATTGTCATGGTCAAGGAACCATCATAAGTAACCCATGTGGAAGTTGCAGTGGTCAAGGTCGTCGACAAGAAAAGCGTAAGCTCAATGTGAAAATTCCTGCAGGGGTTGATCAAGGTGATCGAATTCGACTATCAGGTAAAGGTGAGGCCGGACCTAAAGGAGGGCCAGCTGGTGATTTATATGTAGATATTCAAGTGCTACCACATGATATTTTTGTCAGAGAAGGGGATTCGCTGTTTTGTGAAATGCCCATTGATTTTACCACCGCATGTTTAGGTGGTGAGATCAAAGTTCCAACTTTGTCAGGCGAAGTCAAATTGAAAGTGCCGAGCGAAACGCAGTCAGGAAAGCAGTTCAGGTTACGTGGGAAAGGCGTTAAGTCAGTGCGTTCGCACAGTACTGGGGATTTGTATTGTAAAGTGAATGTAGAAACACCTGTTAATTTATCTTCTGAGCAAAAAGATTTATTGGAAAAACTGGCTCAAACTATTCAAGATGCTGGGGATAAAAACAATCCCAAACGCAAAGGTTGGTTTGATAATGTGAAATCCTTTTTAGACAAAATGACGGGTTAAAATACTAAAAAAACTAACAGTGTCACCCTGAACGCAGCGAAGTCAAAAGTAGGTCCTTTAAGGGCGGAGTTGAAGGATCTGGTTGGTTTGGAGCGATGTGCTTTTAAAAGCAGTGATTTGTGTTGCAAGAGGGCCTGCCCTTTGGGTATTCTTCGCCTCGCCTCCGGCTCTCTCAGAATGATTAGTACCTTAAAATAATTAAAGTTGAATCAATACAGTTGAAAATTTATGAGTAAACCCATTAAAGTGATTATCTCAGGCGTTTCAGGTCGAATTGGACAGCGCTTATTGAAGTTAGTATTGGCTAGCCCAGACTTTAAGTTAGTTGCTGGTTTGGTTTCACCTAATAGTAAACATTTAGGTCGAGACTTAGGTGATTTGATACAAAGCAATGCGACAGGCATTCAAGCTGTTGATTCTTTAGCTGGAGTGAAAGCCGATGTGGTGATTGATTTCGCCCAGCCTGAAGGGTTTGATGAATTGGTTGATTACTGTGTACTACAAGAGACTGCTTTGATCAGTGGCACCACAGGCTTGAATCAAGACAGTTTTGATCGAATTGGCCAAGCTGCTAAATACATTCCAGTGATGTGGACATCGAATTTTTCATTGAATATTCAAATTTTTAAAAATCTTTTACAGGTGTTGAAACAAACCAATCCACAAGGTCATTTCAGTATCACAGAAACCCACCACATCCATAAAAAAGACGCCCCGTCAGGCACGGCGATATCCTTAGCCCAAGCCATCGAACCTAAAAGTAGCATGACCAAAACAACTGCATCATCATTTAAGCTGGGTACTGTTGATATCCATGCCATTCGTAAAGGTGAGGTGCCAGGTACCCATGAGGTTGAAATCAAACTAGAAGATGAAACCATGACGTTGAAACATGAGTCTCATAATCCTACAATTTATGCTCAAGGTGCGTTGGATGCAGCTAAGTGGATTGAGGGAAAATCAGTTGGCTTTTATGATTTGAATGCGGTATTGATGAGTTAGTTGTTAATGAGTAATGAAGAGTTGCCTAGAAAATTAAAGAACTTTAATCGCCGAAAATGTTTAGCGGTAGGGAATGAGTTAATCATTGGTCCAATGGCATTGTTTCCTCCTGATGATAACGGATGGTTAGAGTGTGATTTGAAAATCACACTAATCTCTACTGATTTAACAAACCATGAATCTATAGGACTATTCACAGATGACACCATGAATAAAGCTGAAAATTTTTATGCGCCTATTTTAAGGTATTGTTGTTGGAATAGAACAAGTGACATGAGTAGTAACAATGATTGGCCTTCGTCGTTGGTAGTTAAATTAGGTGAATTGGAAGATGAAAACAGATTTTCTAAAGAAATCAATAATTTTCATAAAAGCTTGTCTGAGTTTAACTTTATACCGCATGTGTTAAACAAAAATAGGTCGACTGTGGAAGCTAGGTATGATGTGAACTCCCCTTCTTTTGAATTATTCTGTAGGAATGGATTACAAGGGCTAACGATAAATTCGCGGTCACTGAAAAATGATGAATTTGCTGATCGAGTTCACGCTATGTTTGTGTTTATGGCTAATCAACTCAAGCAGTTTAATCATCAAGGATGGAAAGAAAGGTTCGAAACTGATTTAGAAAAACATTACCCACAAAAAATGTGGGACAGGTTGATTTAATACCAATCCAATAAATTTGCTATCGAAAGTTTGGAATCAAGTTATTTTCGGCGAGGTGCTGTATTCATCAATATGCGATAATATTAAATTTGAAAGACAGTGTTTTTATACCATGGCTTATCCTTGAACACATTTCTTCATTTGATTTCTTTGTAGATATAAAAGATTGAGTCTGTATTTTTTAACTGCCTTACTTACTATAATCGTAAAACAACCGGCAATCTTGTCAAAATAATTTAATTGCTTATTGGCTTGTTTACAATGACTTTATTGCTGTTAGGTTATATATGTTCATTTTGGGTTGTAAAATTATTTGTAAAACATTTGTTTTTTCTCAGAATAAGAAGTATGTAATTTTAGTTCGGTCACAGAGTTTAGTTTTGGAAGTAAGAACCTTTAATAAAATGGATATTTATTATTGCTGATTGATTGCAATGTTTTGATTTGAGCGATGGGGATAACGTGTGTCGCCTTATTTTTATTCGATTTATGATAAATTTATCGTTGTTTTTTTTGACTTATAAGGCGTACTTAAAGAAGTGCGATAAGGTCAGCTGATTTTAAACTTTAGATGCCTGCTCTAAATTTACCTTTATAGCCATAATTCAAATCAAAGATTTCACTTGCAAGCGTTGCAAATGTGGACGGAAACAAGTAAAATCCGCGAACTTTTCCTTGCTGCACCAATGATTTTGTCCATTGGGTGGCATATATTAACCGTAAGGAGTTACAAATGAGACATTATGAAATTGTCATGTTGGTTCATCCGGACCAATCTGAGCAGTTGCCTGCGATGATCGAAAGATACAGTGGCATGGTAACTAATGGTGGCGGTACTGTTCACCGTTCTGAAGACTGGGGCCGTCGCCAGTTGGCTTACTCAATCGAACGCTTGCACAAAGCACATTATTATTTGTTGAACATCGAATGTGGTCAAGAAACCATTGATGAAATTGTTGATGCATTCCGTTTCAACGATGCCATCTTAAGACATATGGTCTTGGGTAGAAAAGAAGCTGAAGCAACGGATTCACCTTTGAAGAAAAATGAAGATGAAAAAGCCAAGAAAGCCACTGTTGAAGAAGTTAAGGCCGTAGAAGCTAAAGAAGAAGCTGCTAAAGAAGAGGCTGCTAAAGAAGAAGCAACTACAGAAGCTGCCGCCACAGAAACCGAAACTGATGTGAAAGAAACGGCTGCCAAAGAAACCGTTAAAGACACTGAGAAGGAGTAAATACCATGGCTAAACCACAAAGAAGAAGACGTCCAGC
Source organism: uncultured Marinicella sp. (assembly GCA_938008005.1). Taxonomy (GTDB): domain Bacteria; phylum Pseudomonadota; class Gammaproteobacteria; order Xanthomonadales; family Marinicellaceae; genus Marinicella. The sequence goes on from CALLLZ010000222.1 coordinate 5,585, forward strand.
GCAAAGAATCATCAGTCGTAACTGTAAATTTACAGCTGCTGGTATCAAAGAAGTTGATTACAAAGATTTGGACATGCTAAAACAGTTTATCACTGAAACTGGAAAAATTATTCCTAGCCGCATTACTGGTACCAAAGCAAAATACCAAAGACAATTGTCAACAGCGGTTAAACGTGCACGTTACTTGGCTTTAGTGCCTTACTGTGACCAACACGGCAAATAAAGGAGAACTATCATGCAAGTTATTTTATTAGACAGGGTGCAAAACCTGGGTGATTTAGGTGAAATCGTAAGTGTTAAGAACGGTTTTGCGAGAAATTATTTGATTCCTCAAAAGCTGGCTTCACGTGCAACGGAAGATAACATAAAAGCTTTTGAAGCGCAGAAAGCAGAATTGGTGGCTAAAGCCAACGAATCTAAAGCTGCTGCTGAAGCTCGCGCTGAATCAATTAATGGTTTAAGTTTGACTGTAGCTGCAAATGCCAGTCCAGAAGGTCATTTGTATGGTTCTGTTGGGCCTCGTGAAATTTCAGAAAAATTAACCGAAAGTGGTTATCCAGTTGATACCAGTGAAGTGATTCAATCTGAAGGTGCATTCAAAGAAGTGGGTGAGTTCACAGTTAAATTGAATTTGCATGCTGATGTTGAGGCAGAATTCACTTTAACAGTTGAAGCAGAGGAAGTTGAAGCTTAAGGCTTCAGCTTAAGCCCTAAGGCTTTTAAGGAGATCCTGATCTATTCAAAATTTTCTGGCCTTCATAGGTTTTCAAGATCAAGACATGTTTTTAAAGACATGACTGGTCACGGCGAAAAAACATACCAAAAGTAGGCCCTCTAGGGGACGCAGAGATTGAAAATCTATGAAGGCCCCATGGGGCTTAACTTTAAGTGCCCATTTGCGTCGTTTTGATTTGTAATGAATATGAGTAACTATTCGATTCAAATCAAGCCTAGCAACTGAACACTTAAAGGCAAGCAGAGAAATATGAATAGATCAGGGTCTCCTTAAGTAAACCTTCACAAAAGAAAAACATGAGAGCCGATTAATTATGTAATCGGCTTTTTTATGGCCTATAATAAATCCTTATTTTGACTCAAGAATTGACCATCAATTTAACACTAACTAAAGTAAACAGATAGAACTACAACATGAATGATCTGCGCCCCATGCGTTCAAATGATGATGCCATAGATGACCTCAAGGTCCCGCCCCATGCGATAGAAGCTGAAAAAGCCGTCTTGGGAGGTTTGTTATTGGTGGCCAGTGCATGGGATAAAATCGCCAGTAGGATTGCTGAGGAAGATTTCTACCATAAGAACCACCAACATATCTTTAAAGCGATAGCATTTATCAATGAAAACCAACAAGCATGTGATGTGGTAACTGTCAGCGATTGGCTAGATGCGCATGGTTTGTCTGAAAAGTCAGGTGGATTGGATTATCTGGCTGACCTGGCTGGAAGCACGCCAGGTGCTTCTAATGTAGAAGCCTATGCCAAAATAGTACGTGAGAAATCTGTGATGCGTCAGTTAATTCAAATCGGCAATGAATTGGCAGAAAAAGCCTTTAATCCAGAAGCTCAAACAGCTGATGAGTTGATAGAAGAGGCTGAAAAGTTGGTGTTTCAAATCCGTGAACAAACACTTAAGTCTCAATCTGGGTTTCATGACATTAAAGAAGTACTTAAAGATGCGATTGAAAACTTAGAGGAGTTGGCTGAAAATGATGGGGAAATAACAGGCTTGCCTTACGGCTGGGTTGATTTGGATAAGAAAACCGCTGGTTTACAACGTTCAGATTTAGTTATTGTGGCTGGTAGGCCGGCTATGGGGAAAACGTCTTTTGCAATGAACATCGCTGAACGTGCAGCCATAACAGGCTCTTCGGTTGCTATATTCAGTATGGAGATGGCAGCTCATCAATTGGTAATGAGGATGTTTTCTTCTTTATCTCAGATTAATCAAGGTGATTTGAAACGTGGTAATCTGAAAGATAATGATTGGCCTAAATTAGGCCAAAGCAGCGCTTTGCTTAGTCAATCTAAATTATTTATTGATGACCAACCTGCTTTAAGCCCCAATGAAATTATGTCGCGTTGTCGGCGATTAAAAAATCGTCATGGCCTAGATTTAATTGTTATTGATTATCTACAGTTAATGCAGATTAAAGGTAAAGTTGAAAATCGTGCCAATGAGATTTCTGAGATTTCCAGGAACCTCAAAGCGATGGCTAAAGAGCTGGATGTACCAGTGATTGCGTTATCACAATTAAATCGTTCATTGGAACAACGGCCCAACAAAAGACCCATTATGTCTGATTTAAGAGAATCAGGAGCCATTGAGCAAGACGCTGATTTAATTATCTTTATTTATCGAGATGAGGTCTATACGCCAGATTCTCCTGATAAAGGTAAAGCTGAAATCATTTTAGGCAAACATCGTAATGGTTCAACTGGAAAAGTAAACTTAACTTTTCGTGGGCAGTTCACCCGTTTTGATAATTACGAGAATGATATTTTGTTAAACGATGAACCTGGTTCTGACTTTCACTGAATAATTTTTACTTTAAAATGGCTGACTCTAAAGATTCTACAAACCACAATCCATCCCATTCACAGCGAGCGCGTGGGACCATAGCATATATCAATACCAGTCACATCAAACACAACCTCAATGTATTTAAACAGCTGCATGCTGGTAAAATTATTGCTGTGGTCAAAGCCGATGCTTACGGTCATGGTATAACACATGTAGTACCAGCTCTGAGTGATTGTGATGCATTCGCAGTCGCTACCATCGAAGAAGCTCTAGAGCTGCGTGGACTAGATGCCAATAAAAAAATACTGCTTCTTGAGGGTGTATTCAATAGCTCGGAAATGGAAGCCGCGATTGAGAATGAAATTGATGTTGTTATTCACCAAGATTATCAAATCAGGTTACTTGAAACGGTTGATTTAAGCGCTGACATCGATGTTTGGCTTAAGGTCGATTCTGGCATGAACCGACTTGGTTTTAGGCCTGAAGAATTAGATCTTAAATTGGCTGAGCTTAAAGCAATCAGTTCGATTCAAACCATTCGTTTAATGGCACATTTTGCTTCTTCAGAAGTGGCCATCGATTCACAAACTAAAGATCAAATTATCTGTAATAAAAAACTTAAGTCTTTGGGTTATGAGTACTCGTTTAGTAACACATGCGGGGTATTAAATGGTTTAACTGAACATGATGAATGGGCCAGGGTTGGGTTAGGTTTGTTTGGTGTTTCACAACTGGGTAATGATGAAACTGGTTTTGGGCTGAAGCCAGCCATGCGTTTAACCGCCAAAGTGATTGCCACTAAATTTATTAATGCGGGCTCTCATGTAGGCTATGGTGGCCATTTTGTGGCTAAAAATGACATGAGAATTGCCGTGTTAGGTATTGGCTACGCGGATGGTTACCCTTGGTCAGAATATAGCAGTTTTGTTAGGCTTGATGGCATAAGGTTGCCAATTATTGGTAGGGTCTCAATGGATATGATGACTATTGATGTTTCCGTTTTTAAGCAAAATTTAACTGGAAAAGAAGTCACCATTTGGGGTGATGATGTGCCAATTGAGGCGGTGGCAAATGATTTAAATCTTATCCCATATGCCTTAGTTTGTGGGATCAAAAATAGAGTTAAGCTAAATGCCATTCAATAACATACAAAATTATTTCAAAAAGCAAGTTAAGTCTGATGAGTGGCCTGCTTTGATTTGGTCATTCTTGTATTTTGTGTTTCTATTAACCGGGTATTTCATACTTCGTCCCATCAGAGAAGAGATGGGAGTTACAGCTGGAAAAGATAACTTTTGGTGGTTGTTTTCATTAACCTTTTTGATGATGTTGTTGATTCAACCTATTTACGGGAAAATTGTTTCAAAATATTCAAGAAAACAGTTCATTCCTTTGGTGTATGCATTTTTTGGAGTCATGATATTTCTTATATGGAGTCTATTTCATCTGGTTGGTAATGACAGTGTTTTTTTGGCTCGAATATTCTTTGTTTTTGTCAGTATATACAATTTATTCATTGTCTCTATATTTTGGAGTTTTATGGCAGATGTTTACTCCAAAGAACAAGGTGCAAGGCTTTTTGGAGTTATTGCTGCAGGTGGCAGTACGGGCGGTATTATTGGTGGTTTGATAACCAGCCAATTGGTTGATTTAGTTGGTACCATTAATTTATTGTTGATTTCTTTGTTTTTTTTATTGTTATGTATTTTTGCAGTATTTAAGATCAGAAAATTTGCATTAGATTCAGAGGTCAATAAAGAAGCGCCATTAGGTGGCAGCGCAATTGAAGGAATGAAACTGATGTTTAATTCGAAATTTCTTCAACATGTGGCTTTGTTGACAGTGATTTCTGTTGTTATTGGTGGTATTTTTTATTACTTGCAAGCAGATTTTGTCAAACAATTTTTCCCCGAAAGAAATGAAAGAACAGCAGTTTTTGCTTATATCAATGTAGCAACTAATTCCATGACTTTAATTTTTCAGTTGTTATTGATACCGTTTTTATTGCAAAAAATAGCCGTACATAAAATATTAAGTATATTTCCAATTATGATGATGTTAACCCTGACCTTGTTTGGGTTGTTGCCTATTTTATATGTTGTACTGGCAGGTGTTGTCCTACAAAGAAGTGGCGCATATGGGATCATGAAACCACCAACTGATTGGTTGTTTACTGGTCTACCTGATAACATCAAATACAAGTTTAAAAACTTTCTGGATACGGTTATTTATCGAGGCGGCGATGTAATTACACAGTTATTGGTGGTTCAAATTTTAATCACATCTCAGTATTCAGTACTGCATTGGTTAGAGCGTACTTTGGGTTTTGATGCCAATGATTTGTTGGTGTTGGCTTTTTTTGGTGCCGTGCTTTGTGTTATTTGGCTTTGGAATGCGAGAAGAGTGGGTAAACTTGCATTGATTGAGTTTGAAAAATATAAAGACGTTTCATAATTACTTCTTATTTGTAGTTATAAACTAAAAAAATGTGAATTTCGTAAAGTACATAGATGAAAACCGAATTAAAGACGATTAAATACATCAGGACCTCCTTAAAGGCCCCAGTATAACTTCAGCTGATTAAACTGGGGCTTTACTAGAAAATAAAGGGCGAGATTAGTCTAAACCATTAACAAAAATGATGTCATCAGCAAATATATAGATGGCCCCAGCATTATTTCCTTGTATGTTATTATTTTGCAGATCACCAATAATGGTAAACTGACCGGAAATATCACCTGAAAAACCATACATGGAAGATCCAACATCTTCAGGAATAAGATTCATTGGGTCACTCCAGTCATCACCTTGGTAACGATATAAAAACGCTTCCCCAGTATTGTTGCTGTTTTGTGAGCCTATTAATAAAGAGTCACCATCAATACCAACTGAAGTGGAAAAAAATCTTCCTGGACTTCCGTTGTTATCAACAAATTTTTGATCAAATTGCCAATGGGTCAAATCGTGCTCGTAATGGTATGCAGCGCCAGTATTGTTCGCGCTCATTGGAGCACCGATAATTAACCTTGTATCATCTACATCTGCATATGAACCAAAAAAATCACCCACTTGGGCATCATTGGCCACGATTCTTTGTTCTTGTTCCCATAGAAATGTAGTGGGGTCTTTCTTATAGATATAGACAGCTCCTTTATCATCATCGCCTGGGGCACCAATAATCACATGGTCATTAGACAGACTTACATGATAGCCGAATTGAGACTCAGCATCATGTTCAGCAATCATTTCAAAGTTTATGATTTGATCTTGAAAGTCTGCCAGATAGTAAGCCCTTGCAGGAATGTCATCAACCAGCCCTGGCGAATTAGATCCCATGCCAATTGAACCGATTAATAAGCGGTTCCCATCGAGACTAACAGAATGGCCAAAGCTATGATCTCCACCAGAAACGCCTGAAATAAACTTGTATTCTGTATAACTAGGTACAGAGGACGAAAAGTCTAACTGATAAGCATATGCAGACCCTACATCATGTAATACCGAACCGTCAGGGAGATTTTTATCTTGCCATAAAGCGCCAATAGCCACAGTTTGACTGGTTGCATCCACGTCAACGGCCCACCCGAAACCATCGTTGGTGTCTAAGTCACTTGGTTGTAACTTAAGCACTTCTGTCCAGGTTTCATTCATGTAACGGTAAACATAGGCTGCACCTTGGTTATTATGCTGGGGGCTACCAATCACGGCTAAATCTCCATCAATAGCGATA
>CALLLZ010000223.1 GCA_938008005.1 uncultured Marinicella sp.
ATGCCAGGAATTACTTGGTTGATAAGGTGTAAGCTGACCGCAGAATCAATACCAAAACTTGAAGTCATGGCTAATTTATCAGGCAATAAATCAGCTGCTTTTTCAACCCGTTCAATGGCAGTTAGAGTTTCAAATTGCAGGTTCAAAGATCGAACACATGCATCAGATATTTGGTTGCAATTCATTGGTTTTATGTCTACGCAATTTTGGTTCACTCGGTGATGAGTCATGGTTTGTTCCTCAACTGTGAATCTGTCTTATGAGAGAAGATCATATTGCACTCTTTATATTAACTTCTATACCATGTTTAACAGCAGAGACATGACCTTGGCGAATCACAAAATCACCAAATGCCTCATCTTTTTTGGCACTTTCAGCATAATCAGCAAATAAAGTGTCTAAATGTTTAAGAATACGTGCTTCGTTAATGTTCTCATCGTACAGTTGATTCAGTCGATTGCCATTCAAAGCGCCGCCCAGATACATGTTGTAACGTCCTAATGCTTTACCTACAAAGCCAATTTCCGCAATAAAGGGTCTGGCACAACCATTGGGGCAGCCAGTCATTCTGATCATGATGCCCCTTTCAGAGATACCATGTTTTTGTTGCAAATATTCTATTTGAGTTAATAAATCGGGCAAATAACGTTCTGCTTCAGCCATGGCCAATGTACAGGTGGGGAATGCCACACAAGCCATAGATAGTTGCCTTGTCTTTGAAACTGAGCCTATTAAATTATGTGCATGTAATAACTTATCTATGGCTGGTTTCTGATCTGCTGCTACTTGAGCAATGATTAAATTTTGATTCGCGGTGAGCCTGAAGTCACCCTTGTGAATGGTTGCAATGTCACGCAATGCAGATTTAACCGTTAATGGGTCCTTATCATCATTGTCTATAATTCGACCATTGGCGATAAAAAGGGTGAAGTTCCAGCTGCCATCTTGATTTTTGCGCCAACCATAGCGGTCGCCGTTACGAGTGAATTTAACCTCATGAGCAGGTTTTAATGGTACTCCCATCCGTTCGGCGAGTTGTTCTCTGACCCAATCAATTCCATGATCATCTACGGTGTACTTGAATCGCGCGTGTTTACGATTGGTTCTATCTCCAAAATCACGTTGAATTTTAACAATATTTTCTGCCACTTCCAGCACTTGATCTGGTGTACAAAAACCCAAAGTGTGGGCCAGTAAGGGAAAAGTTTTAGGGTCTCCATGGGTGCTGCCCATACCACCGCCAACAGTCACATTAAAGCCTGATAATTGTTGATCTTCGATAATGGCCACAAAGCCTAAGTCATGAGCAAGTACATCGACATCATTGTCAGGAGGTATCACCACTGCAGTTTTGAATTTACGTGGTAAGTAAGTTTTACCATAGATAGGTTCATGATCATTGGTTGGTTCTGTGACAACTTTTTTGCCATCCAGCCAAATTTCATGGTAAGCCGATGTTTGTGGCGTCAAGTGATCACTGATTGCTTGTGCTTTCAGATAAACTTGGTGATGAATGTTTGAAAGTTCTGGATTGGCAGTACACATCACATTGCGATTCACATCGCCACATGCAGCAATGGTATCCATTAAATGTTGGTTGATGGCAGCCACAGTGCTTTTGAGTTTTTTCTTAATGACACCATGAAATTGAAAAGCTTGTCGGGTGGTGATGCGAATAGAGCCATTGGCATATGTATCTGCCATATCATCTATCGCTAACCATTGTTCAGGCGTACAAATACCACCTGGAACCCTGGCTCGAATCATAAAGCTATACAAAGGTTCGAGTTTTTGCTTGCTGCGCTCTTTTCTTAGGTCACGATCATCTTGCTGGTAAATGCCGTGAAATTTAGTCAGTTGGGTGTCATCTGCTGTTATTGAACCTGTGACTTCATTCAGCAGTTCTTCTGTAATGGTGCCTCGCAAGAAATTACTGGCATCTTTGATCAGTTCTACGGCTTCTAGATTTTTATTTGTTGATTCAGCATTTAAATCAGGTGTTTTTGTGGTCATGTTAATAAACATCCTTTTGGTAACGATTGTTTCGTTTAAGTGTTTTTAAATAAGCCTTGGCTTCATCTGGGGTTAATTGGCCTTGTTCACTGATGATGGTGATGAGGGTCTGTTCAACATCTTTGGCCATGTTGTTGGCGTCACCACAGAGGTAAATATGTGCCTTTTTTTCTATCCAGTCCCAAATTTCAACGGCCTTTTCTTTGAGTTTGTCCTGAACATAAATTTTATGACTTTGATCGCGTGAAAAGGCAACGCTGATTTGGTTCAATACCCCTGTTTTTTTTAATTTCAACCATTCTGTTTGGTACAAAAAGTCACTGCTGAAATTTGGGTTGCCGAAAAATAGCCAATTATCACCTGTGGCCGAGGATGCTTGGCGGTCTTGTAAAAAAGCCCTAAAGGGTGCAACACCGGTACCTGGTCCAATCATAATGACAGGTGTATCTGGGTTTTCTGGTAAACGAAAATTATTATTGGGTTCAATATAAATAGCAACCTCATCACCTACTTGGGCTTGATTACATAGCAAGCCACTGGCCAGGCCATGATAACCCGTACTGGTGGCAGGCTCTAGGTTGATGGTTAAATGTACCTCATCATCTATCGCTTCTTGTGAAGACGCAATTGAGTAAAGCCGTGGCGTTATACTTTTTAAATTACTGAGTATATCTTGAACGGGTATGCTCCTTTGCGGGTCATAAGCTTGTAAGAGATCAAGCAATTGATTGTCATTGCAATAATTGATAAAAGAAGCATGTGATTCGGCTAAATCATGCAGTTCTGGGTTTTCTATTTGGCTGGCTAAAAATTGGATAAAAGGTTTGCTGAGTTGAGTGATTTCAATGCATTCGGTTAACAATTTTTTTAATGGTAAAGAATGATCTTTGAAAGTAAATGTCTCAGTACCGGATAATTGCCAGTGCGTTAATATTTGTTGAACAGTTTCTTCATTGTTATTAGCAATGATACCGACAGAATCCCCAGGCTGATATCGAATCAATTCAGGATCAATAAGCAATTCAATGTGGTATGTGTTTTTACTTGAGTCTCTGGCAGTGATTTTTTGAATGGCTTGGATTTCTGATTGATAGGGGTTGTGTTTATTGATTATAGATTTTGCTGTCTTGTTGGCTGTCGACTGAATTGGTAAGGCTGTTATATTGCCTGTTGTATCAACAACATCAATTTGAGTCTTGACTTCTGGTAACACGTCATTAATCCAGTTTGACGCAGTGCTTTCAAAGTCAACATCACAGTCAACACGTTGATGTATTTGTTCAGCACCTAATGCTTTCAAGCGTTGGTCGATTTCTTGTCCTGTTTGGCAGAATAGTTCATAACTGGTATCTCCTAATGCCAATACGCTGTATTTGAGTTGGCTTAAATCAGGTGCTTTTTTACTGAATAATTGCTCATAAAATAATTCTGCATCATCTGGCGCTTCGCCTTCTCCATGAGTGCTGACGACCAAAGTGACGATGGTTTTTTTACTTAACTGTTTTACAGTGAAATCTGCCAATGAAAATATTTCGGTGGTAATACCTTCAGATTGTGCTTGCTGTTGTAATTGTTGGGCTATTGATTCTCCATTACCAGTTTGGCTACCATAGAGAATAGTCAGTTTAGTTTGTTCACTTGGTTTTTGTGTGCTTAAAGTATTTGATGGAAAGGCTTGAGCATCAGATGGTAAATCATTGTTAGTCCATGTTTGAACGTCTGCACGAGCCGCTAAATAGCCTGACAGCCAAAGGCTTTGAGGCGCGTCCAGTTGGTTGATTAAATCAATTAATTGATGCTGTTTATCATCATCTAACGGTTTTTGTTCACCACTGATGTTATTGATTAAGGCTAAATTTTTTAAGTTCACAATAGCTAATTAGATTGAATATTCTCAAGTTTAGACGGCTAAATGTTAATTGTGAACTGCATAAAAACTATATGCATATAACACTTTGTTATGAAAGATATGGCTTTGGGTTATATTGTGTGATGAGCTTGAGGGGAAATCACTTGGTAAATATGTGCCAATTAAAACTATGATTGTAACGAAGCCAGTGAATGAAGACACTGGCTTTTTAAAAAATAGACTTATTTAGGTTCTAGTCTAACAGCACCATCGAGTCTGATGGTGGAGCCATTCAGATAGGTGTTTTCGATGATGTGCTCAGCCATTCTTGCAAATTCAGATGGCTCACCCAATCTTGAAGGGAAAGGAACTGAAGCACCTAACGCTGCTTTAATTTCATCTGATAGGCCAGCTACCATGGGGGTTAAAAAGACACCTGGGGCTATGGTCATAACACGGATGCCAAATCGTGTTAACTCACGGGCCATGGGTAAGGTCATGCCAACAATTCCGCCTTTACTGGCTGAATAAGCTGCCTGGCCGATTTGACCTTCATAAGCAGCGACTGATGCGGTGTTGATAATTACGCCTCGTTGACCATCATCATCTGCATCATTATGCTGCATCAAGTTAGCAGCCGCTTTAGACAGATTGAAACTACCAACTAAATTAACTTGTATGGCTTTGTTGAAATGAGTTAAAGGCATCGGTTCTTCGCGGCCTAAAACTCGTCCACCGGCCAATACACCCGCACAGTTAATGGCCACATTAAGATTCTTGGAAAAAGCCAAAGCAGCTTCACAAGCTTGTTGAATATCAGTTTCAGAACTGACATCCGCTTTGAAGAAAGTTGCTTGCTCTTTACCTAGGTTGTTGACTGCCTCATCACCTGCTTGTTGATTGATGTCAACTAAAGTGACTTGTCCACCGTTGTTAACTATGTGTTCGGCACAGGCGTAACCGAGGCCAGATGCACCACCGGAGATGATGGCTTTTGTTTGGGATAAATTCATGGTATTTTACTCTGTATTGGCTATTTAATTCATGGGTTTAAGGGTGTGCTATTTTTGCAACGGGTGCATGAAATAACACAAACAATCTAAGCGAATTGCTTTTACGCTCTGGGTAATCATGGCTGGAATAACTTTTTGTTTGATACGGATTTCTTGACCCTTTTTTTCAAAGTACAACTCAGTTATGTCCTGACCAACTTGATCAGTAACAGCAAAAGGCATGGGCGTTTCGTAAGAACGAGTGTGTCCAAATACGGTGCCTTCATCTACCATTTGAAAGTTTAAATAGTCTAGGTCGTCGCTGATGATGAAGTCAACAGAGTCAGTGGTATCTTCAGTAATGGCAATGCTAACCTCTGGTTTAACTTTGACGGTTGAAAAAATATTCAAAACTTGTTGCTGTTTATTCAGACCAGGGATTTCTTTCAATGTGGATAAATTAACTAGTTTATCTAAAAATGAGTGGGTTTGTTCTATTCCATCAGCTGTTCCTGACAAACCACACTCGATTGTTACTGCCGGACAAAAAGGAGCAAAAGCACCTGATTGAATACCATCTGGGCTGGTGAAATGTATGATGGTTTCCGAAAATAAAGATGCCAAGTTAACAAATTCAATAT
>CALLLZ010000224.1 GCA_938008005.1 uncultured Marinicella sp.
AACATTTGATATAGATGCACTCAAAAACGTGTGATTTGGTATACTCAGTTTCAATAAATTAAGACATAAATGTATCATTGTGGTTAACACGGTAAAAAAAGGCAACGAATTTGAAAAAAAATCACTTGAAGTAGTTCGTAAGTTACTCGAAGACAGACAGCTTGGGGTATTTCCAGAAAATGCCGTCATTCATTGGCAACAACCTTATTATTCTGAAAAGCGTAAAGGGAATATTATTTTTGACCTAACGGTTGAAATTTGGCCAGAAGGCGCTGAGCGTTTTGTTTCAATTTATTTTATTGAATGTAAGGATTATTCAACTAAACGTGTGCCAATTGGAGACCTTGAAGCATTTAACTCAAAAATTGAGCAAGTGGCAGGGGCAAATAAAAAAGCAATTTTAATTACGAATAACTCATTTCAAAAGTCAGCCATAGAATATGCAAAAAGTATGGGATACATGCTTATTTGCACGAATGGTAATGCTGATGATGATTATCAAATTATCATGCATAGAAAAGAAAGCTCAACTGCTAAAGAATTCAAGATCGATATTATGCTATTGGCTAAAATTAAAAGCGCTCTTATGGTAATACCTCCCGTAAGAATATCAAAACTTTCGAGTAAAGCGATTGAGAAACGCGCTATTACAGAATTAACTAAGTTCAATGGCAACAGCAAACCTGTTGACATAGGAAAACTGGTATCATATCTAGAAACCCGTGAAGGATTATCATTTGAGTTCGATGAAAAGTTACCAGTTGAGAACGGGATACAAACTCTGGGAGCTATTAGTTTCAAGGATCTAAAAATTTCCATTCATAAAGACATTGTAAACACAAACAGACTTCCATTTGTGTTAGGTCATGAATTGGGGCACTTCTATTTGCATAAGGATTTGAAACTTACACAAAATGATTATGACTCATTCGTCGATTCCAGTTTTAGCCTTATTATTGGCAGAAAACCACTTGCAAACGAAAAAGATTGGATAGAGTGGCAGGCAAATAAGTTTTCATCATGTTTCTTTTTACCAAAAACGCAGTTTATTGATAGGTTTTTATATTATAGAAAATTACGAAAAATACGTAAACCCGAGAAAATTTTTTTGGATAACCAGCGAATAAACAAAGAAGATCATTATGATACCGTAGGTTATTTATCTCAGTGGTTTAAAGTAAGTAATACAATGGTAAAAATCAGATTAGAGGAATTGAATCTAATCACTTATGAAGAAGGCTATCATTCGTTTTATGATGGCTTAAAAGGGATTTCTATTCCATTCTTTGAATAAAAAAACTGTAATATTTATTAACACACATTGGAAGGTATTATTAAATAATGAATTATATTTACCCACCTTTTTATCAATACTTTAGTAGAAAGGATTGATCGCCCTCTCTCACCGCCATAATATTGATGCCAACGGCAGCAATATTATGGCTATTTGAGACGTTTCGTTTCTAAAGCCTCCCCAACAATAAGCGATATTTAAAACCTCTATTCATCAACCACGGAACCAGCAGGTATCCAAGGTGCTCCTGATTTTTGTAACGATTCTTTCATGGCTGGGAACTCTGTCTTCATGAGTGAATTAAGCTTGGGTTGCAACTTTGACAAAGCATCTTTCACGTAGCCTATTTGTTGTTTTTGGGTTTGGGTAAGCCCCCAGGTATTGGCTCTGGCAAATTCAATCATAAACAAACGGTCTGAAAGTGTCGCAGGCGCTGCACCCATAGAGTTCAAGCCTCTTCTGGATGAATAGCCGTTTAATACGTTGTCAATGGCAATGACCGATGCCCTTAACTGGTTGTATGTATTTTCCAGCTTACCTGTAACAGCTATCGAACGGTCCATCGCTGTTCTGATTGATTTCAATTGGTCATTGAGCTCTTTGACTTGACTGTTAGCTGCTGACACTTGTCTTCTCAGTGCCTCTACATCTTGCATCATCGCTGTGCGTTCCTCAGGAGAAACAGCACCTACTTCATTTTCTTGGTGTAATGGTTTGACCTGAAATTCAACAGGTGAAGCCAACATGGTGGTTTTACCACCTATGGCAGTGTACAAAGAAGCTGTGTATTTCCCTGGTGCCACTAAGGAACCAACGTCACCAAAAAAGCTGGGATTTGTACCTAATGCATTGACAGAAGGTTTACGCAGATCCCAAGTTACTCTGTGTAGCCCTTTTTTTGTGTTAGCATCGACTTTACGAACGATGTTATTTTGACCATCTCTAATGATCAAATAAACTTCAGGCTTAGCTTCTCTGGCTTCAGCTTCGACGGTATCCCAAGCTGGGTATAATGGGAATTTACCTTTTTTGATATTTTTCTTCTCTAGATCTTCTCGATGCGTCTGCAAAGTCTTCACACCATCACGCAAATAATAAGTGAAGGTGGCACCAAAATCAGGGTTCTTGGCTTGGTATTCAAAATCACCATGAGAATCAGTGTGCATACCATCAGGGATATACCACAGGGCATCTCTAGATGGAAATAACAAAGCTTCTTGTTTAAGAGATTGTTCAGTGATTGTTCGCAAAGGTGAAAAATCATCTAAGATATAAAAGCCTCGACCAAAGCTACCGGCCACTAAATCACTTTCACGACGTTGAATTTTCACATCACGAAATGAAATAGTCGGTACATCGCCATTTAATTCAACCCAGCGTTTACCACCATCAACAGTGAAGAACAAACCAAATTCAGTACCAATGAAT
>CALLLZ010000225.1 GCA_938008005.1 uncultured Marinicella sp.
GAAGATTTTCCTGCATATTGAGTCTTATAATCTTTGCATGTGCCTTGTACAACTGCCGCTCCTGGAATTTCTGAATGAGAAACTAAGGAGTGAGCAATTCCTTTAATATTGGACAAATCATCAGCCGCAAAACAGTTGAATGACATTGCTGTAATTATTACTAGAGTTATTTTTTTCATTGATGAATGTTTGTTACAAAAATACTAAACGCGTATATATTCGGTTTGTTACATTTTGATTTGATAAGTTTGAATTAATTTAACACTTTTGTGATTTGAACCTTAACAGCTAGAGGTTCCTAGATATCATCATAAGAATTAAGGTTAAATAAATCAGTTGTTATTTGCAATACGGTAAGTTTTGGAAGTGATTCCAACTTCTCTTGTAAAAGCTGTAAATAACAGGGAAATTGTTAATAAATATTTGTTGGATTTATTATCGGTTCCTGTGCGCCCTGCAAATGCTGCTTCAGCAATTGCGATGCCTATAATTGCAGAGGAAAGGGCGATAATTGAATTATCAAGCATTTTTTTCTCACAAAAATCTAACCAGGTATACAGAATTCATTTTCTGTGTAGAAAATAGTCTTTGCCTACCCAAACGGACGACATGGTTTTAGGTTATTGGCATAATTTAAGCTTGTTCAATAACCGTAGGCTAACTTAATGTGTGCGAACTGTTCTATATCTATTTTGTTTATTTTATTCAGTTTTGTTGGAAAATTAACAGCAAACAATCTAGTTAATAATGAGTTACAACACCCAGGGTTTGATTATGATTTACATTTAACTGATGGACGTGCAAATGTGCATTTAAAGGTGTTTTCTAATCAAGATGCAGAAGAAATATATAATGTTCATTCATATGACGATAAAGGATATCTCAATGAAATTCAGGAGCTGATCATGAGCGAAGATGGCGGTCTTTTCCAAAATATTTGGTGCGATCAATTCAAGCATGAAATTTCAGGAAAGTCTCCTTTCGAAGTAAATGCTCGTGGTAATAAAGTATACGTATACACCCCTGCACAAGACCCTAAAGATAAGATTCTCAATAATCTTAATATAACTATTGAGGTTTCTGCCGATAATAATCAAGTTCTTTCATATCAGATGACTAACAATAAAGTTTTTAGTCCTGCATTTGCAACGAAAATTCATACATATAAGCACAGTGCAGAATGTTTTCCATTGTTACACAATCGCACTGCATTGAAAGAATTTTCTATTGAGGTAAAGGGCAAAGCATTTTTTAAGTCCTTTCAAGAATCAACGAAGCGAGTTTATTCGAATTTCAGGCCATCTAAGTAACTTTTGAGGATTATATAGTTATGAATCTATTCATTCAAAATACACTTTTATTCTGTCACATTGGCTTAGGAATTATTTCGGTATTCTCGGGGTTTGTCGCACTATTTTCAAAGAAAGGATTTTCAAGGCACGTTAAATTTGGGCTGATATTTGTTTGGACCATGGTTTCTTCCTCAATCATCGGCTCGATACTCGGGTTAATCAACTACACAGAGTTTTTTATTACATTTTCTGCGGGAATTCTTTCTTGTACGTTAATCGCAAGTAGCTTGTTAACATTAAAGCAAAATAAATTAAAAACTTCAAATTTCGGATTAAGCATTGCTGCTGTTAACTTCCTTAATTTTATTTCATTGGTGGTTATTGCTTCTTTTGCTCTTAACAACAATGAGGGTATGATTCTTGGCTTTCCTGCCGAAGATTACTTTTTTCTGGGCGGCATGGCTTTGATTTGTTTGATTGGTGACGTTAGATATTTCTTGAAGAAAGAAATTCAATATCATCGCAAAATTGCCAGGCATTTATGGAGAATGTGTCTGGGTTATTTCATTGCTGCAGGGTCGGCATTTACAGGGCCAGGAAAAGCAGTATTTCCAAAAAATATTCAAGAAAGCGGCTTATTGTTTCTGCCTGAAATTGTAATTTTTGTGTCGATGATTTTTTGGTTGGTTCGAACTTTATATTTCACAAAAACTAAGATTAGATCATATTGAGGGTAGCCTAATGTTTGAATTACATATCATAGGGTTGATGCATTTTTTTTCGGGAAGCATTACACTGCTTTTGGGTTTAGCTGCGTTTATCTCCACTAAAGGTTCACGTTTTCACCAACTGAGCGGTCGATCATTTATATTTTTTATGGGTTTTTTGGTAATCAGTGGGCTTTGGATGAGTGTTGCAAGAGAAATCCTGTTTACGGTATATTTGTCGACATTGACTGCATATAGTTTTTTAACAGGATGGGCTGCTGCATCATATAATGTGTTCGGAAAGATTATTACAAAAAGCTCACCTTTAATTTCTTTGATAATAATGGTGAGCGCTTTTGTGGGAGGGCTCAAAGCAGCAGCTACAGAAAGTGGAGTGTTAAATGATTTACCACCTGGTGCCTTTTATACAATTGCAGGTATTTCTGCACTCGCTTTTTTATTAGATTTAAAGTATGTTTTTTTGAATGCACCCTTAGCATCTGCAAGGCTTACCAGGCATGTTTGGCGAATGGGTTTCTCAATGTTTCTTTCAACCGCAATTTTCTTTTTCGGTAACAATTACATACTGCCTGACTTTCTCAGAACACCATTTTATCTGTCGATTCCGGTTTTATTTGTTGTTCTTATTACAGTGGCTTATTGTCTTTTAATAAATTTCTATCCGAAGTGGATATCAAGAAAACGTCTTTAACGTAAAACTAATGAAATATTACCTTTCAATGCAAAGGGTTTGAACTGCACTTTGTTATGAATAAATCATGATTGAGTTGTGATCAACGTCAGTGAATGTTTAGGTGGGAAACTCTGTAGTTGTCATTTGGCTTTTCATTGTTTAGAAGTTTAAATGCACACTCGTTGAAGGTTTCTTGAGCAGGTTGTCTTTAAAGTGCTTGGGGTTTAACCCATAGGTATAGGGGTTCTGGTATGAGCTGTGCAAAAATCTACAATGGAGTGCTTGAGTGATTAAAAGCGATTAGGAGAAAATGGTTTTGGGTCAATAGCATGAGGTTCTCCCGAGATTAATGATGCCACCAATTTACCCGTACTTGGTGCCAATGTCATGCCCAGCATATTGTGCCCCGTAGCAAGTAAGGCGTTATCATATTTAGGTACATGTCCAATAATGGGTAAGCTATCCCATGTCATGGGTCGCCATCCATACCAAGGTTTCTCGTTAACAATATCAAGTGATGATTTTAAATAAGGCTTTGCCGATTGGTAAAGTTGCTTAATACGCGATGATGGAATTTTTGTGTCGAACCCAGAAAATTCCATCATCGAACCCAATCGAAAACTATTATTAAAGGGGGTCACACCAACACGATGTTCGGGAAAAAGCATTGGAATTTCTGGACATACAGCAGGTCGATCAATAGTGACTGAGTAACCCTTACACGGTTCAACTGGAATATGACAGCTAAGCTCTGTGGCTAAATGACTGCTCCATGCCCCGGTGGCGAAGACAAAATGGCTTGCTTTTATTTCACCCTTTGAGGTATCAATGCTCAATATTTTATTGTTTCTTTTATTCATTTTAATTAGTTGGCACTGTTCAATCAATTTAACGCCTTTATTCGCTAAGTTTTTAGACCAGTTTATAATGAATTCCAAAGGTTCTAGTGAGGCGTCATTTTCATATAAATATCCACCAGCCAAACCAGGTTTTAATGCGGGGTCAAAATCTGTTAAATGAGCACCAGCAATGAACCGTGCTTTTAAGTCAAAATGATCACTCAATATGTGATCAGTTGTTAAGAACTCTTCTACCCCTTGCTGTGTTTTCATTACATAGAATAAACCGTTTTTTTTCCACTGTGCTTCCAGTTTTGTTCCTGTTAACAAGGATTCAAACTCTTGTTTTGAGTCATCCGCCATGCTTTTTAAATGATAGGCGCCTTCGATCATTTGTTGGTGATTGCAACGTTTGGCAAACTGATAAAACCAGCGAAACATGGCCATTCTGAACTGAGGTTTTACTTTGAATGCAGCCAAGGGGTTCAATAATGATTTAATGCCAACTTTCACCATGCCTGGTTCGGCCAGTGGCAATACATGACTGGGGCAGATGTACCCACAATTGGCATATGAGCTACCTCCGCCAATGGCGCCTTGGTCGATTACAGTAACATCAAAGCCTTTTTTATTCAGGTAATGGGCTGAAGCAATACCAATGATGCCTCCGCCTATTACAATGACTTTATCTGCATTATTTTCTTGAGCTGCATCTGATTTCATCATGATTTTTTTATTACAATCTATGGTGTTGAATGCCATATTTAAATGGATCTTCATTGTCAAACAACAAGGTGGATTCAGCAGAAACAAATGCCCGTCCTGTGATACTTGGAATAATCTGACCATCGTTACCTATATGATAGCTAGCGCTGAAGGTGCTGCCAATAATACTTTCCTGTATCCACTGTTCACCTGGTTGCAGTTGGCCCTTTGCAGCCAAGCAGGCAATTTTTGCACTGGTTCCAGTGCCACATGGAGAGCGGTCATAGGCATCGCCAGGGCACAACACAAAATTTTTACTGTTGGCATCAGGGTTTCTTGGACCAGAGAAGAATTCAATGTGATCAATTTCAGCGCCGTCAACGCCAGTGATGTTATTTGCATTCAATGCTAATTTGACTCGTTTGGCTGCTTCAGTCAAGTACTCAACGTTTTCCAATATCAATGGGGCTGGGGCGTTATTAGATAAAAAGAACCAATTGCCACCCCAGGCCACATCTCCAGATATGATTCCCAGGTCGCCAACATCTAAACAGACATTTTCAAGATGTAAAAAACTTGGCACGTTTTCAATGGTTGCTGAATTAGGTTCGTTGAAGACAATAGAGACCACTCCTACTGGGGTTTCTATGTAAATTTCCTTATTATGAACCAAGCCAAGATGTTGCAAAGTTTTGGCGACACCTAAGGCGCCATGGCCACACATACCTAAGTAAGTGTTGTTGTTAAAAAAAATAACACCTGTGATACATCGTTTATCAACTGGAGGGCACAGCAACGCGCCTACCAAGACATCAGAGCCACGAGGTTCTAGGATAACCGCTTGTCTAAACGAATCGAATTCTCGTTGTAACCGTTTAAGTCGATACGATAACGGGCCCTCACCTAAGTCTGGGCCTCCGGTAACAACGACTCGAGTTGGCTCACCTTCAGTATGGGTGTCTATAACTTTCATTCAACTGATTGTAACTTCATAGAATCTTCTAAAGTAGCTTGGTTATTTTTATAGTTTCTACCAGGCCATAAATTCCACCATCTTTTAAATCTTTGCCACTCTTCGGTGATGAATGCTTGTTGCGATATCGATAAACAATCTTCGCTGTTTAAGTGGTGTTGATATTCTGTATGACCTGCTAATACCATCAAATGCTTATAATACAGAACCAAGTCAGGACCTTCGTCAAAACGTGACAACACACTTAATGCCGTATCCATTTCATTGGCAAGTTGCATCGCTTTAGAATCACCTGTTGCAGCCCATTCGCACAGTTGAGCAAAATGTAGAATTTCTTGAGGTAATGCGTTGCCAACCCCTGTTATGGCACCAACTGCGCCACAACGAACAAAACCATGAACTACTTGCGTATCAACACCAATCATCAAAGCTAAATTAGGGTTCCCAGAGGTGATATTTTCCGCTGCATAGCTCAGTGCATCTTGACCGCCAAATTCTTTGAATCCAACCAAATTTTTGTGTTTACTCCTTAAGTCAAAAAATAAATCAGCTTTAGTTTCATAACCATAATATGGGCTGTTATAAATCACAGCAGGTAAGTCAGGAGCTGCATTTAATACGGCAGAAAAATGGTTGCTTTGTGCTGCAACAGAAGTAGAACGAGAAAGCAGGCGAGGGATAATCATCAATCCTTCAGCTCCGACTTGGGCGGCATGACTCGCCAATTCTACAGCTGTGCTGGTGTTTTGTGCGCCAGTACCAACGATGGTAGGAATGCCAGCATCAACCAATGCTTCTATCCCTTGCTTTCTTTGTTTAATAGAAAGAAGAGGCCAGTCCCCCATAGAGCCACAGTAAACCACTGCCCTCATTCCTGCTCTTATCAAGGATTCCCCCATTTCTGCCAATGCAGCAAAATTAGTTTGACCGTTCTCATCACAAGGTGTCATTAGTGCGGGTATACACCCGGTAAAAATTGGATTGGAATTAGACATATTATCTCACTTGGTTTTTGGGCAATTTATATTTTTAAAAAAATTATGTTTATTAGTTATAAAGCCGTTATATAATACGTATTAACCTATAATCGATCTGTGTTTATTTAAGAGCAAAAACTTTAATTTTGGCAAATAAATGAAAATTTCTTCGCTCACAAAGATATTCTCTGGCCCTGTACAGCAAGTTGCATTGACAGAACAGCTTTTTGATCACCTGCCTGACATTGTATTTTTCGTAAAAGATTTGTTTGGACGGTATATAGTAGTTAATCAAACTTTGGCGAATAGATGTGGAGCTAAAAACAAGGCAGAAATCATTGGGCACACATCAGTTGAAGTTTTAGGTGAAGATTTAGGGTTGCGTTATACAGAACAAGATCAGAAGGTCATAAAAACAGAACAACCACTGGTTCAATTTCTTGAAATTCACAATTACCAATATCAAGAGCTGGGATGGTGCTTAACCACAAAATTACCCGTTACAGATGATGCAAATAGTTGCACTGGTTTGATCGGCATATCGCAAGACCTTAAGTTACCAGAAACCTCTAAAGACATGTTTGGAAAAGTGCATACGGCCATTAATTATATGGAAGATAATCTAGAAGCAGCTCCAAGCATAAGAAAAATGGCAGAAATAGCAGAAATGTCTCTTTATCAATTGGATAGGCGCATGAAAATGATTTTTGGATTATCTGCTGGGAAATGGTTATTGAAAACCAGGATTTCTCATGCAGGGAATCAATTACTGGAGACCGATCTTTCAGTTCTCGAAATCGCTTTTACAGCTGGCTATTCAGATCAAAGCGCTTTTACAAAACAGTTTAAAAAAATAACCGGCTTCAGCCCTTTAAAATTTAAAAAAATCAATCAAAAATCAAAAATCAAATAGGAACTCTTAATGATTAAAGGTAAACATCTGATCGATGGCACATGGGTTGATGGACCTAGCACATTCCAATCCACACCCGTCCAAGGTACATCGCATATCATCCATAACGCCTCTTCTAACCTGGTAGGTGAAGCTGCACAAGCTGCGCATAATGCATATCAAAATTATGCCTTCACATCTTCTTCATCCCGAGCACAATTACTGCGTTCAATTGCCAGCGAAATCAACAAGCGCGGTCAAGAAATTTCTACAATTTGTGAACAAGAAACAGGACTTCCACAGGCAAGGTTAATAGGTGAGCGTGGCAGGACCACCAATCAATTGGAACAATTTGCCACTTATATTGAGAAAGGTGATTACTTACAACGCAGTGTAGATCAAGCTTTACCTGAACGGGATCCAATTCCACGGCCAGAGTTAAGGAAAATGATGCGTCCTTTTGGCCCAGTGGCGATCTTTGGTGCTTCAAATTTTCCATTGGCATTTTCAACTGCCGGAGGTGACACTGCTGCAGCTTTAGCAGCTGGGTGCCCAGTCATTGTAAAAGGGCATCCAGCACACCCGGCTACATCTGACCTGATATCTCAAGCCATCCTGTCAGCCATCATTAAATGCGATATGGATCCAGGGATTTTTTCATTAGTACAAGACTCTGGTGTAAAAGTAGCTCAAGCCTTAGTCACTCACCCTCATATAACTGCCGTTGGCTTTACTGGCTCATTGCAAGGCGGCAAAACCTTATTTGACTTGTGTAACCAAAGACCAGTTCCGATTCCATTTTATGGTGAAATGGGTTCATTAAACCCAGTTTTTGTGTTGCCAGAGTCGCTGGATAAATCAGCTGCAAAAATTGCCAAAGGTTGGGTTGAATCATTAAATTTAGGTGTGGGGCAGTTTTGTACAAAACCAGGGTTGTTGATTCTCCCTGAAGGCAACAAAGGTGATGAGTTCATTAGTACAGTACAGCAGCAACTTGAAGATGTCAGCGCAAATCTCATGCTTACATCAGGTATTGCCGAATCGTATTGGCATGACGTTGAAAAAATACAAACTGTTCCAGGCATCAAGGCAATCTTCCAATCTAAAGCACAGGCTGCATCTGCATCACCTAATGTATTCTCAACAACAGCTGCACAATGGCTTCAATCAGATATCTTGCAAGAAGAAATTTTTGGCCCTTATGCGATCATTGTCCGAACCACAGATCAAGAAGAAATGCTGGCAATTGCAAACCACTTGCAAGGACAGCTCACTGCAACCATCTTTTTGGAGGATACAGATCATGAAACAGCCCTGAAACTGCTCCAAGTTCTTGAGCAAAAAGCTGGCCGAATTTTAGCCAATGGTTACCCAACAGGAGTAGAAGTGGCAGAAAGCATGGTGCACGGAGGCCCATATCCTGCCAGTACTTTTATGGCAACCACTTCTGTAGGCTCTACTGCTATCCAAAGATTCTTGAAGCCTGTTTGTTATCAAAACATACCTCAAAGCTTATTGCCTCAAGAACTACAGGATTAAATAGCACCACAATCATTCTAAATTGTTTTTTTTGATCCCTAAAAAACCAACTCAATCACTTGAGTTGGTTTTACAAATTGGTCAATAAAATTTGCATATTCGACACCAGTTATTTTAGTTTAGGATACGCACTGTCCGCTAAATGTCTTTGAGCTATAAAGAAACCATTGGTAGGTAAATATGAAATTAAAGAACATTATTTTTTATTTTAATGCCAACCTAATTAAAAAACTGATAGTCAAAAGTACACAAACACCTGCCAACCATAATCCGATGAACCACAACCATTGTTTGCTGTTCTTATTCATAATTATACCTCAATGATACTGATCTTCTGAATTTACTTTACCGCGGAAAACCCAATATGAATAGGCGGTATAAGCGATGATCACGGGTATCAGGATTGATGCCCCAACCAATAAAAATTTCAAACTTGAATCAGGTGAGGCTGCTTGCCATATACTTATATTTGGAGGCACAATATTGGGGTAAAAACTGATGCAAAGTCCAAAATAGCTCAAAGCAAATAAAGCAATCACTGATAAAAATGGAGCCAATTCATAGCCTTTATTCAGAGCTCTTAACAAATAGGTGCCTAACACGGCAACCAAAACAGGAACAGGTAATAAGTACAAATAATTTGGGTAATCAAACCAACGTTTCATGTATGGGTCTTGTTTAAATAACATCCAAATACTGACAGTAGCTATCATTACGCCCAGCGCCCAAGTCAGTTTCCATGCGGTGTGTTGACAAAATCGTTGTAACAACCCTTCGGTTTTATAAATCAGCCAAGTTGCACCCAATAATGCATAACCAATCACCACTGCGAAACCAGTTACCAAACTGAAAGGTGTTAGCCAATCCCACCAGCCGCCCACATAGGTGCGTTCAGTTACTTGAATACCTTGCACAAGCGCACCCAAAGCAACGCCTTGAGAAAATGCTGCAAAAAAAGAACCTAAAGTGAATCCCAAGTCCCAACGTTTGATGCCTGCTTTGGTTTCAGCGCGCCACCTGAATTCGAAGGCCACGCCACGGAATATCAAAGCCAATAACATCACTATCAAAGGCGCGTATAAGGCCGGCATGATGATGGCAAAGGCCAGTGGGAAGGTGGCATACAAACCACCCCCTCCCAGCACCAACCATGTTTCATTGCCGTCCCAAAAAGGTGCAATTGAGTTCATCGCATTGGACTTATCATCAGGCTGTTTAATGAAAGGGAACAGCAAACCAATACCTAGATCAAAACCATCCAGTACCACATAAGCAAATACAGCAAAGGCCATTAAACCGGCCCAAATTAATACGTAGTCCATATTATTTGCCCTCCTTGGAATCATCATTGATTTTATCTGCAAGACCTTGAATCGGCGTGATTCCAGCTGCTCTGCGTGGTTGTCCAGTTTTGATGTCTCTTTCATTCAAACTCGGAGTTCGCTTAAACAATTTCAGTAAGTAATAAATGCCAGAGCCAAAAACTAAAAAATAAACCAATACGAATGCCAATAAAGAGGCATTCACAGCGGGAGCATCCAATGGAGACACTGAGTCAGCAGTTCTGAGTAAGCCATATACCGTGTAGGGTTGGCGGCCTACTTCGGTGGTAATCCAGCCAGCCAAAATAGCAATTGATCCACTGGGAGCCATCAATACGGCAGCACGGTGAAGCCATTTGGCATCGTATAATTTTTTCCTCAGACGCATCAATGCTGACCATAAACCAACTAAAAACATCGCAAAGCCAATAGCTACCATAATTCTGAATGACCAAAACACCAAAGGTACATTGGGCCAATCTTCTTCAGGAAAAGCATCTAATCCTGGTAAATGACCGTCTACATCATGAGTTAGAATCAAACTAGCCAGCTTAGGTACAGCAATTTTGCCATGAACCACTTTATTTTTAACATCCGGCCAACCGAATAAAATCAAAGGTGCACCGTTTTGACTTTCAAAATTCCCTTCCATGGCTGCAATCTTCATGGGTTGGTGCTTTAATGTATTTAAGCCATGAAAGTCACCAGCGATGATTTGTATGGGTGCAACCAGTAAAGCCATCCACATAGACATGGAGAACATGAGTTTGGCTGCCGAATTGGTTTTGTCTTTAAGCAAATGCCAAGCTGACACGCCGCCAACCAAAAAAGCAGTGGTCAAATAAGCGGCTAACATCATATGTACAAAACGATAAGGAAAGGAAGGGTTAAACACCACTTGCCACCAGTCGGTAGCAATGAACTGCCCCACGTCATTAATTGTGTAGCCTGCAGGGGTTTGCATCCAAGAGTTAACTGATAAAATCCAAAAGCCAGAAATCATGGTGCCCACTGCCACCATGATAGTCGCCATAAAATGTAATCTTCGACTGACTCGATTGGAGCCAAACAACATCACTCCCAAGAAACCTGCTTCTAAAAAGAAAGCTGTCAATACTTCATAGCCCATTAAAGGCCCAAGTATCGGTCCGGTTTTATCTGAGAAAACGCTCCAATTGGTCCCAATTTGGTAGCTCATCACAATACCAGATACCACACCCATACCGAATATAACTGCGAATATTTTCACCCAATAACGCCAAGCACGGCGATAAATATCCTTGCCTGTCTTTAACCATAGGCCTTGAAGAACCATTAAATAAGAAGCCAGTCCTATCGATAAAGCAGGGAAAATAATGTGAAATGCAATGGTGAAAGCAAATTGCAACCGAGCGGCCAAAACCGCATCAAATAATTCGAACATCTGCGTGCTCCGAGTGGTTTAAATGAGGCAAATATTTACAGTGCTTATTATACTGTTTTCGATGTTTTAAAACCAATTTAATGGAAATATTCCTGTGTGCTTAAGGTGTTGTTTTTTATTGGTTTTTGAGTTGCACTTTATGAAATGAGCGAATAAATAATGTTGTTGATGAGGTCGCAATTGGTTGAAACCAAAAACACAGATAAAATTAGAATAAATGCACGAGGTTCTACTCCTTTTGGACTGGTCATGAAATATCAGCTAAAAAACATGTACATATCTACTCAGACCATTATAATACGCGGCTTTTGAACAGTGCCGTTTGAATGGCGCAAAGGATAAATTATGTCTTTAAAACACATTCCAGTAGGAAACGATGCACCACATGACATCAATGTATTGATTGAAATCCCACGCAATGGCGAAGCCGTTAAATATGAAGTCGATAAAGACTCAGGCATGATCATGGTTGATCGTGTTTTGAACACCGCTTTTCGCTATCCTTGTAACTATGGTTTTGTTCCACATACTTTATGTGGTGATGGTGACCCAGTAGATGTTTGTGTGATCATGCCAATCCCACTATTGCCAGGTTCAATCATCAAGTGTCGTCCAGTTGGTGTTTTGAAAATGACTGATGAAGGGGGTGAAGATGCGAAAATCATTGCTGTACCCGTGAATGATGTCAGTGGCTTATATCGTCATGTCAGTGATGTGCGTGATGTGAACGCTGAGACTTTGGATAAAATTGCTCATTTCTTTGAACACTATAAAGACCTAGAAAAAGGCAAATGGGTTAAAACTGATGGTTGGGGCGGTGTTGAAGAAGCCAAGCAAGAAATTCTTGACTCAATCAAAAACTTTGAAGAAGCTGAAGAAAAACCTAATTTCTGATCAAAAAATTATAGTTGGATTTAAAACCCGGCCATGTGCCGGGTTTTTTTACTTTAAAGTCAAAAATAATAACTTATACAGAACTGATAAAATTGGATGTTTTAGTTAAAATCAAGTTTTCACTAACTATTGGGTTTAAATGACTGTAAAGCTACTTCCACGTAAACCACTGCTTCTTGAATCACGTCTACGCCTGCGTTTTAAACGATCACGTAATTCTTTCTTTCGTGCTATCATCCAATCGCTTTGTGATGGTTCAAAATCCTTGTCCTTATAATATGGTGAGGTTTTATAAGCCTTCACAAAACTGATAAAATCATTATAAGAATCACGCTCATGCGTCAGTTCTTCGGCAACAATGTCAATCATCATGGTGTCAAATAACACGCCCAGTTCAGGTAAGGAAGCAGGGATGTTTTCTTTTGAATCATTAAAATAGGACAAAACTGCAAGAACATAATTGCGATTATTTTCACGCATATTCCAAGTTTTATCCTCCAGCATTTCAATCATTGACTTTAATTTATCAGCACTTGTTGATACTTGTTCGCTTTGGTCTTTTTCCTGTAATTTTAATAACAAAGATTTAGAAGTCTCTATGGTTTGATAGGCATCAATTTCCATTGATTTTTTCTGTTCCAGTACCTGTTCTAAGTGATTACGCAAGTTTTCTGTTAGGCTTAATTGATAGGTTTTATTCATGAAGGTATATTGGTTTGTAATTAATTGTTTTTGAAGTCGTTAATGTGAGGTCTTTTTGTTTGTATTAAAGGGTATATTTTAATTAATTTGACACGCCTAAAGTTGTGCGCAAGATAACTCAGGTGGTAGTGATTTATTTAAATAGCAAGATAATGATTGTAATGAAAAAAACTTGTTCATAAAACATGAATACAAGGAGTTTTGGGCTTTATATAAGTGAAGACTGTAACCGATTACTTATCGTTAAAAGCATCAAAAAAACTCAGTATAATCGGCGCCATTAATATTAG
>CALLLZ010000226.1 GCA_938008005.1 uncultured Marinicella sp.
AGCATCAGTGATGAATTAGCTGTGATTGGAGCACCAGGTGATTCAAGCAATATACAATCGCAAGGTTCTGCTTTGATTTATCAATATGAACAAGGTCAGTGGATTCTCAAACAAAGGATATTTGCATCTGATGGAGAGCAATATGATCGTTTTGGTGAAGCAGTCGAAATAGATGGTGGGGGTGTTTTTGTTGGTGCGCCAAGACATGATGATGTTGGTGCCGTTTATACTTTTAAACAAAACGATTTAAATTGGTATGAAGATCAAAAATTACAGCCTTCTGTTGATGATTTTGCTGATTATTATGGAGGTCGATTAGATTTTGATAATGGTAATTTGGCAGTTTCTGCGATGTTTACCTTGGGAGACTCCGGGGCAGTTTATATTTACCAATCAAACAACGATTTATGGGTGGAACAACAAAAGCTCACTGCATCTGATATAGGGCAAGATGATGAATTTGGAACCAGTGTAAAGTTATCAGGAAATAAAATGATTGTTGGCGCCTGGGGGGACGATGACATGGCAAGCGGTGCTGGAGCTGCTTACCTTTTTGAATATGATGGTAGTGATTGGATAGAAGTAATAAAACTAACAGCTTCTGATGGAGCTGCTCTAGATCGATTTGGCAGAGCAGCAGATATCGATGGTGAGAAGATTATTGTAGGGTCATACCAAGATAACAATATATATACAGATGCGGGATCAATCTATGCATTTAGTCTTATAGGTTCAGAATTTCAAGAAACACAAAAGATGATGCCTGATTTGGGCCCTATATTTGAGGGGATGGGAGCAGCGGTACTTTTGAAGGATGACTTTGCTTTTGTCGGTTCTATCAGAGACGATGCTTTGGAAATTGACAGTGGTTCAGTTTATGTATACAAGAAAATATCGTCAGATTGGGTTTTTCAATATAAGTTGATAGCATCCGATGGAGCAAAAGGTGATTATTTTGGTCGCCATATAGTTGACGCAGGAGATCAGATTTTAATATCTGCCAGAGGTGATGATGATAATACTGGCGCTGTTTATGCTTATGAATGGAGTGATGATAAATGGACAGAAGTTCAAAAGATTACCGCTTCTGATGGAGTGATTGACAATTATTTTGGATTTGGATTAGATTATGACCAAGGGCGTTTAATAATTGCAGGAGGAGGATCTGGCTATTTATTTGAGATTGAAGGCAAGTCTTGGGTCGAATCTCACAAATTAACTCCAGCAGAGGTTGTTGGTGCAGCAGGTGCAATCAGTATTGAGGGAGATTTAATCGTTATTGGGGATCCCTTTAATTCTACTATGGGAAGTATGAATGGTGCGTTATATACTTTTGAGTATAAAAGTACAAGTGATGATTGGCAAGAAAGTGATATTTTGTATGAAGAGCGCGGCGTAAGATTTGGTTCCTATTTAGATTTGAATGCTGATCAATTGATGTCATCTGACCTGAGCGGTAATATTTTTTACTACAGTCGGGTTAATGGAAATTGGGTTTTTAATCAAATAATTAACCCTCCAGATCATAATGATATTGATATTGGTGGCAGATTTGGAAGTCCTGTTGTAATCAATGATAACCGGCTAATAGCAACGTTAAGAAATATCAATGATAGCGGCAAGGGGGCGGTTTATGTCTTTGATAAGATAGGTGGTGATTGGACATATATTAAAAAACTTGAATTAGTAGGTAATGGCAACCCTGGTGATTGGTTTGGTTTTTCTATATCAATGCAAAATCAAGACGTATTGGTTGGTGTGTTGAATGATGATGATAACGGCATTGATTCGGGGTCAGCATTTATTTATGAAAATGTGGATGACACCATATTCAGCAGTGGTTTTGAGTAAGTACACTTTACCTTAATTTATCTGAATGGGCCACACTTCTGAATAAAGTGTTGGTTAACATCACATGCAGACCGTCTAAGAAACCGCGTAAAGTTGGTTCTTGGGTATAGGCTATCACCATACCTTTTCCACTGGGTTGATGAATTAAAAATGGTTTGTAAGCTAACTGCTGTCGATTCTCCTGCCACAAATAACCACTGGCAAGCAATTCATCTTGGCCTTTGAACCAAGCGACATTCTTACCTTTGTCCAATTGAATTGGGGTCATGATTTGATTACCAGTTACCATACCAATAACTTCTGGTTTAACTCCAGCGGTCAACCAATGGTCTTGGTCTACTGCTACACGTGTTAATACCCCAGAAACTGAATTGGGTGAGTCTTGATTTGCCTTAATGGCTTGCAACAAGTCTTGTTGATTTTTAAGCAGTTGACCAGGTACTGTGGATTTTTCCGTGGTTTTGGTTTTTTTATTCTTTGTTACTTCCTTATGAGCCAGTTCTTTTTTGACTGCCAGCCATCCAGGCTTCTTATTCAAGGCATAATCAGTGGCAGTACCGATAGTGATTAAGACCCCACCACTGTTGGTCCAATCAGTGATGTTATCAATACCACTTTGATCGAATGTTTGTTGGTAATCGCCTGACGGTAGAATCAATACATCATATTGGCCCAAATCAGCTGTATTCAAATGTTTGCTTCTGATTGCAGTGACCGGGTAGCCAAGCTGTCTTTCGATCACAAAACGACTGTTGCCAGCACTTAAACTGCTGGTGGGCTCATCCCAAGCCATGGCAATTTTTGGGGCGATCATTTGTACCACGTTGAAACTTCCGAAACTAGGACCTTCTGTAACCCAGCTGCTGTCTACGCCATCAACTATTGCTCCAGTTTCTTTTGCAATGGATTTAATTTTTTGTGCTAAGTCGTTGGGATTTTGTTTGACTTCAATGATTAAAGTGCCTGCAGGGTATTTTTTTGTGCCATGCGTAAAAGATAAATCTGATGATTTAATACTCAAACCTTGACGCAAACCCATGGTAAGAAACCTGCCTGAGGCCATATCTCCCCATGGTATTAAGTAAGCAACTTTGGGGTCAGGATTATTGATTTGTGCTGACATCCAGCCACTGGAGTCAAAAGGTTTAAGGTTTGTGGTTTTAATTGAACTGCAACGAACCACATCTAAATTAAACATCAGCGGTAAGGACCAAGCAGTTAGGTCATAGATTTGATCGTTTAAGTTACGACTGCGTCGGCTTTCTTGGGTTTTTATAAAGTCCGCATCCATATCAATCTGTTGACGCAATAAAGCTTCCACCATGCGGCCTTTAGGTTGTGCTGGATCTATAACAAAACTTCCAGTCTTGAATGTTTGGCCACAGCTCTTGATGTCTTGTTTGGTTTGCTGAACTTCTATGCCGTGGGCATCTAACAATTGTGCCAGTTTGTGTGAGCCTGCTCGATCTGCTTGTGCAGGGATCACAAATGCTTTGCTTTTTTTGCCAGCTGCAATGGCGCTGACTTGATATTCTCGAAAATCTTTGAGTAATTTTTTGCGGTTGTTTGCAGTGGCTTCAATGGTTGATACCGAAGCAATGAAATGCTTTTGTACTGAATCAGCATATGTATAGGGTTCACCGTTGCGTTTAATAAAGACTTCTCCCCGGGCAGATCCCACTTCATAGGTCGATGCTGATGCCCCATAAAATGTAGGCCAACTGTCTCCATAACCTGGGTAAAAAGCGTCGAATATTTCACGGGTAAAATAATCATAACCCATGGCATCAAAATGCTTGGCATGGTTTTTACCAATGGTATTCATGTTTTCTATTTGTTCTGACGTCATTAATGGATTTAAAGGTTCTGCAGCTGGCGCAAAATAATATGAGCTGTCACCACCCATTTCATGTAAGTCTATGACCACCAACGGCATAAAACGATTCATATCGAATATACGCCCTTGAGTTTCTGGTTGGGTCATGGCCAGCCAGTCTCTATTCATATCAAATAAATAGTGGTTACTGCGACCATTGGGCCAAGGTTCATTGTGTTCTGCACTGAAGCGATCGCCACTGGCTTCCATACCGACAGTGGCATAATAACGACTGGTAAATCTTGCTCGCCCGTCAGGGTTTTGTAATGGATCAATAAATACCAAAGTGTTATCCATAATTTGTTGAGTCATGGGATTATTCTTGGATGCCAGTAAATGATAAGCAGTCATCATAGCCGCATCGGTGCCACTGATTTCATTGCCATGAACACTGTATCCCAGCCAAACGGATGCAGGCATGCTGTCTATTAAATCGTTGGCCTCTTGATTTTCAGATACTCTTGGGTCGGCTAATTTCTGAATGTTCTTTTCAAATTCATCTAAACTTGCTATATTTTTTTCTGATCCAATCACTAAATAAATCAGTTTACGTCCCTCCCAAGTTTCAGAATAGCTCACTTTTTTGATGTTGTTAGGTGCCGCTTTAACCAAAGCATCAAAATATTTCATCATTTCCGCATAGTTGCTTATTCTTTTACCAGCGGTGTGACCTAAAACATCCTCATGCTTAGGAATGGATGAATCATAGCTAAACTCAGGCCAGTACATTTCTGTTGCATGTGAATGATTAAAAACCATTAAGGTTGATAGTAGGGCAATAAAAACATTTTTGAAAACGGACATGAGTTTTTCTGATTAAAAAAAGTGCAAATAGTATAACTGATTAGACCACAAAGACATGTGTCGAAAGACAGAGATTTTCAAGATATTTTGTGGCTGAAATAA
>CALLLZ010000227.1 GCA_938008005.1 uncultured Marinicella sp.
GTGGTTATGTTCCAAGGTTACAAGAACACGCTAAAAACAGCAAAAACCCTGATTTAAAAGAATTTTGGCACGTGGGTCGAGAAGTCCCTAGCGATCACCAATTTTCTCAAGAATACCCAAACAATTTATGGCCTCAGGAAATTGCTGATTTTCAACAAAAAACCTACGCCCTTTACGAACAATTGGATTTAACCGCCTTAACCATGTTTAGATCTTTAGCAACCGCTTTAGACGTTCCTGTTGACTACTTTGAAAATTTAACCCACGATGGAAACTCTATTCTCAGGGCCATTCATTACCCTCCCATGACAGAGTTTGAGTTACCCGGTTCAGTTAGAGCTGCAGCACATGAAGATATTAATTTAATCACATTGTTAGTTGGTGCCACAGATAGCGGCCTAGAACTATTAGACAGAGATGGGCAGTGGTTGGCGGTAAACAGCACACCAGAACAGATAGTTATAGACTCGGGCGATATGTTATCTCGAATTGCCAATGAAGTGATACCTGCTACCACCCACCGTGTGGTAAACCCTCAAAATCAAGCATCAGACCGATATTCGATGCCGTTCTTTTGTCACCCTCACCCAGAAGCCATACTGAGTTGCATTCCATCTTGTTTAGGCAACGGGGCAAAGTACCCTGACATAACCGCAAGAGATTTTTTAAATCAAAGGCTCAAAGAAATTGGTTTATCTAAATAATGAAATCTGATTGATAAAAACTCCCTGTATCAATTTAAGTTAATTGAATCACAATTGTAAATTTGTAATTGTTGCTGAGCTTCTGTCAATGTTAAACGAGCAGCTTTAACACCATTAGGCCATTCAAAATTCACTTGATTGATGTGTTCTGCCCATATTTCATGAAAAGCCGTCATTTTAACTTGAAGTTGACAAGGTAGTTTATTTGCAATCTCTTGATATACCCAAATATACCTACCTTCAATTTCATGACCAACAGTATTCGCAGTAATTAAAGAGCCGTTAGAATCACTTATTTGAAATGACTTTATGACGTAATCAGCAAATAGTCTTTGAATCTCTTTATTTTCATTTAAAACCACATTTTTTCCCATAACTGCTGTAAAGCCGTGTTCAGCATCATGCAAATAAAATCGATGAATCACTTCAGTTTTGCCTGTATTTTTATTGGGCTTAACCACTGTATATGCTTCTTTTTGTTGATGACTCAAGCCTGTTGTTAAAAACAACAACAGGCTAAAAAACATCAATACTCGTAGGTTTAACACTTTTATTTTTTATATTTTTTTACTTTTGGCTTTTTAATCGGTGTTTTGATGTCATGCATCAAGTCTTTATACTCTAGCCTTTTGTCTTTCTCTTTTTTAAACATTTCAATTCTTGAAGGAATAATCTGGCGCGGATAATGATTGTTTTCAACATCCACATCCGCAGTTTCCCAACCGGCATCGACGACCACTGACTTAAGTTTTTTATTTTTCTTAGTCACCAACAACTTACTGACCTCGAATGGGCTTTTGCGCCAAATTTCTGCAGGAATATGCAAACTTTCCACAGAACCATCTTGGTAAGTTAGCGACAATAAAATCGGCATCACTAAACCACCAATATTAGAAAAGTTCATCACATAATAATTTTTATCTTCATCCAAAGCCCTATTCATAACGGCTTTTTCAATGGGTTCCAGTTTAGCCAAAAACTCCTGATATTTACTTCGATCTTTATTACTCGGTGTAAAACGATCATTTTCATCATGAAAATCTTTCACATCTTTATTTAATTCTACCCAAGTTTTAATTCTTTCTTGTTGGTTACGACTTACAAATAAGGAACCCGGTTCAGCTTCATGCTCTTTTCTGCGCCGGTCAAGATCGATGTCTGGATCCATGGTATCCAACCTCAGTTGGTATACTTTATCAATCGATATATCTACATGATCGGTGGTATAGAACCAGCCATGCCAGAACCAATCTAAATCTATACCAGAAGCCTCTTCCATGGTTCTGAAAAAGTCAGTTGGTGTTGGTCGCTTATACCTCCATCGAACAGCATATTCTTTAAAAGCAAAGTCGAACAGTTCTCTACCCATAATCACTTCTCGTAAAATATTGAATGCCACGGCAGGTTTGGTATAGGCATTAGGTCCTAATCGCAGCACACTGTCTGACTGAGTCATGACTGGAACTTGAACATCAGATTTCATGTAGTCAATAATATCTCGAGGTTCTACACCCCATGGAATTGTTGGGTCCCATTCACGACCAGCAACACCATCAAGAAAACTATTTAACCCTTCATCCATCCAAGTCCATTGACGTTCATCTGAATTAACAATCATCGGAAAATAAATATGTCCTATCTCATGGATCACCACACCGATCAGAAAACGCTTTTCAGCCAATGTATATGTTCTGCTGCCATCCTCTTCATGCCAAATAGTTCTTGGGCCATTGAAAGTAATCATTGGGTATTCCATACCACCAACCGGTCCATTAACGCTGATAGATACAGGGTATGGATAATCAAAAGTAAAACGGGAATATACTTCCATGGTGTGAATCACAGACTCGGTGGAGTATTTCTTCCAAAGATCTCCACCCTCTTTTGGATAATAGGACATGGCCATAACCATTTCCTGATCTACACCACCTTGCTGGTAACCCTTCGCATCCCATATAAACTTTCTGGAAGATGCCCAAGCAAAGTCTCTGACATTTTTAGCTTTAAACCGCCAAGTTTTTTCATCAGAAGTGCCACTTTTTTCGTTCTCTAAAGCTTCTTCTTCTGATACGATCATCACTGGTCTTTGGGCCGTTTCTGCTTCTTTCAAACGGGCCCTTTGAACAGCAGTCAAAACTTGATCCGCATTTTGTAATTCGCCAGTTGAGGCCACAATATGGTCAGCAGGGACCGTCATTTCAACATCATAGTCGCCAAACTCTAAAGTAAATTCTCCACTGCCTAAAAACTCTTTGTTATGCCATGCTTCATAATCTGAGTAAGCTGCCATTCTTGGAAACCATTGCGCAATCAAAAATATATCATTACCACCTTTTCTTTCATCATCTGGAAAGTGTTCATAGCCAGATCTGGCACGTACGGCATTTTCTTCAAGTATATTGTATGCAAACTGCAAACTAAACTCATACTTCCCACCTGAAACCAATGCTTCTGGTAAATCAACCCTCATTTGAGAACCATTGATCACAAAAGGCAATCCTAAACCACCTGAATCTTGCACTTCGCTGATTTCATAACCCAATTCAACATCATCATAAAACTGCTGACGTCTGAGTTCATTTAAACTAATCTGCGCGGGTTTATCATCTTTGGCATGTACCGTATTCGGGCCTCTTCTTCCAATACCACCAAAAGCAACAGTTTTTTCAGCAAAAGAATCTGATTTAAAACGATTTTGATCCAATTGTAACCACAAGTATTTCAACTCATATGGAGATTGGTTGTGATAAGAAATGGTCAAAGAGCCATTCACTCTTCGTTTCTGCTCATCCAATTTAACTTTAATTTTATAATCTACTTGTTGCTGCCAGTATGAATGACCTGGTTCACCGGCTGCATTTCTATAGGCATTTGGAGTTGGCAATATTTCATCCAGCTGCCTGAATTTATCAACATAATTACCTTTAGTTTGTTGCACAGCTGATGCAGGGTTCACAGTTAATGAACACAGCAAAATAATCAAGATATAGGTCTTTCTAATCATGTGGGTTTCCCTTTATTGGTGTATTTAAAATAGAACCGTCTTTAGGCGGATTTTTTATTAGCGAACTATCCTAACATGAGGGTGAATCTTACATCAATTTATCATTACTGTTTTCATGAGGTTTGGAGGCATTTTCAAATCAAGAACATGACAAAAATTGGTTGAGTTTTGAATTATTATCAACTAAATGAGATAAACATCACAAATCAAGCTGATATCTCACATTTTTTTGCAATTAACTCAAATTTTCATTAAGATAATCAAAGGTTAAAAAATAAATATAATTATGGCAAGAATATTAATCATAGATGATTCTCCTTCACAACTATACGGCATGCAAAAAATTGTGGAAAAATTGGGTCATGAAACATTGCTCACAGAGGATGGCAAAGAAGGCATACAAATTGCCAAAGAGCAATTACCTGATTTAATTTTAATGGATGTTGTGATGCCAGATCTCAATGGTTTTCAAGCCACTCGAAAAATTTCCAAAGACGAAAGAACTGCGCACATTCCCATCATAATCGTAACAACTAAAAAATTAGAAACTGATCGAGTTTGGGGGCTCAGACAAGGCGCCAAGGAATATTTGGTCAAACCAGTCACAGAAAAAGCATTGAAGACTGTCTTAAGTAAGCACCTTTAAGCGACAGCAAAAACCAGTTAGTTAAGACACCATCAGAATGAAAGGCTGATGGTGTCTTTTATTGTACCTTAAAGAAGCTCTGATAAATACAAGATACCACTGGCCTTCAGCGATTTTCAAGATCAAGGCGAATGAGGGTCTGCCCCAGTTTGGGTATTGCATAGTTGGTCACTCCATCTTAAAATCATTCAACGATGGGATTGAAAATCGCTGAAAGCACCACAGGGCTGGGTTTAAAACATCCGTCTTCAGCGTCGAATATGGCGCCTACTTTTGGTATGACTTTCATTAATGAGAACAACCATTAATAGCCATATGAGCCCTACTTTTGGTCAAGTCAAGCCTCGCCTAGAGCGCCTTGTTGGTGAAGCTGGATATTTTAAATCCAACAG
>CALLLZ010000228.1 GCA_938008005.1 uncultured Marinicella sp.
CCATCAGTTGATGCCCTTGAATTTGAAATTGATGTCGCTAATGAGTCAGTAAAAAATAATGTGTCAGCGTTTTTGGAATCCAAAACCTATGACTGTCAATCTGTCTCATCACCCATCAGTAGGCAACATAAGGATTTGCTAGAGTTGGTACAAGCAGCAGCACAACCTTTCGGTTACTTCAATGCCGAAATTAAAATAGAAAGCCATCAATCCAAGGCTTGTGAGGAAATTAATCTCTCGATTAATTTGGGGCCCATAACGCTTATTAAATCCTCTGTCATTGAGTTGATTGAATCTGACGATAATGACTTTATTCAGTTGCTAGAAAAGAATCAACATCTAACTGGACAACCACTTCAACAAATAAAGTACCAAGAACTCAAGAAACAATTGCTCAATTTAGCCAATGAAAAATTTTATTTAGATGCCTCTTTCATTACACAAGAGATCAATGTTTATCCTGAAACAAATCAAGCTGATATTGTCTTGCAGTTCAAGCCAGGCCATAGGTATCAAATCAGTACCATAAATATCGAAATTGATGAACCTTTTTTAAGTACTGAATTGATCGATAAAATGGTCGATATAAAACCAGGTGAAGACATAACACAAAGCCAGCTTTATCAGTTAAAACAAAAGCTTAATTCATATGGTTACTTTAACCAGGTATTGTTTGATATAGAAGATGTCAACAATAACAATTACACAGTTCCTATTACGATTAAATTCACTCCTGCGGCTAAATATGATTATTCAGTTGGGTTAGGTTATTCAACTGATAGAGGCGTTAAATCCACTTTTAAATATAACAATTACCGGATTAATGATCGGGGTCATCAATTTAATAGCCACCTTAATTTATCTGAATTAAATAATGAGCTGGCGACCGCTTACAAAATTCCATCAAAAAATAAACCAGCATCTAAATGGTTTAACATTCAGCTTGGTTATCGGGATGAACAAACCGATAATGTTGATAGTCAAACTTCTAAACTTGGTTTCAGTGAAACGCGTATTCACAAAAATAAATGGCAAAATATTAATTTCATTGATATTTTACATGAAAAATTTGATACCGGTGTGGAACAAGGTGAGTCACTGCTATTCGTCCCAGGCATCAGCTGGTCACTCACCGACGCAGATAATTTGGCCCGTCCATCTCGTGGTTATAAAGTACAGTCGGAATTTAAAGGGGCTTCCAAAGACTTGATATCGGATGCTTCATTTGCACAAATAACCTTGTCTGGAAAATTTATACATTCGATTGGGACATCAAACCGTTTGTTGTACCGTGCTCAAGTGGGAGCAACTGCCAGTAGTGATTTTGATGATTTACCAACCACATACCGATTTTTTGCTGGTGGTGATCAAAGTATCAGAGGCTTTGACTACGAAAGTATCTCCCCATTCAATGAGTCTGGCGATTTAGCTGGTGGTAAACACCTTGCAGTAGGTAGTATTGAATTTGAACACCAATTTTCCCCCCAATGGGCAGTAGCCGCTTTTACAGATTTTGGTGATGCGTACTCAAGTGAGTTTGACTTTAAATACAGTGTTGGGGGCGGTTTGCGATGGTTTTCACCAATAGGTCCTATCCGAGTAGACATTGGTATGCCATTAGATCAAGAGTCAAGAAGCTTTCGTCTACATGTCACTATAGGCCCCGACTTATGAATCCGTTTTTAATAATGAAAAAGACGCTCAAATACCTGCTTTACTTCATGCTGTTATTGATATTGTTTTTAATCTTATTAGTTATGTATGTTCTGCATTCTGATTCCGGTAGCCGTTTCGTTATTAACAAGGGTGTAAATTTTTATGGGATTGACCTAACTTACGATAGCATCAGTGGTAATTTGTCTGATGGGTTGATGATAAAAAATATGCAATATAAAGATCAAGTAGTTGATATTAAAATTAAAAAGTTATCTTATAGGTCTAACTGGTCTTGGCTGAGTCAACACCTTGAACTGACAAACTTCGATATCAATGATGTTGTTGTAATGATTAAATCGTCTCAAGAACCAAGTTCAGAAAGCCAGTCGTTTACTGGTATTGAATTGCCTTTAACCGTTGACATTAAAAAGCTCTTGGTCAGTGGACTTAAGGTTAAATCTGAAATTGATGCAGAAGGCAGCCTTCACACAATTGATACTATTGGTTTTTCTGCCTTAGTAGAAGCTAAAAACACAACAATTAATCACCTGAATGTGAGCACAGTTGAATATGATTTAACAACATCTGGATTGCTGGATTACAGTAAGGGATTGGCCTATGATCTTAAAGCTGATTGGAAAGTCAAGCCAGAAAATCAAACCATTGAAGCGACTGGAACTGTTTTAGGAAATCTGGATGCGATTAAATTGGAACAAACATTGAACTTTAAAAGCGATCAATTACATGGTCAATTTCTGCTGAAAGGTGGTGCCAGAGCATTAATGGGTGTACCCAATTTCGACTTACAGCTAACGTCGATGAAACCTAAGCTTATCCTCAATGAACAAACTTTTGAATTGAAAGATTTGGCAATAGATTTCAATGGGATAATTGATGATTACAACATTTCAATACAATCAGATTTAGGCGAGCATGAATTCAATGATTCCAAGCTGTTAGACAGTAAGATTGAGTTGCAGGCTTCGGGTAACAGCCAACAATTAACCACTGAAGTTGCAACAATCACTACCTCTGAAGGTTTAATTGAAGCTCAAGCCAAAGTAGACTGGCAAGATCAGTTGAAAATCAACAGTCAACTAGAATTAACAGATTTTAATCTACGGCAGTTATTGCAAAACTGGCCTGGAATCATCAATGGACAAATCAATCTTAATTTAGACATGGGTAAACACGGCCTGCTTATCAAAACGCATGATAATTTACTCCAAGGAGAACTTAAAGGGCAGCATTTTACTTTAACAGGAGCTGCGGATTACTCAACATATGGTTTATTGGCTGAGGATTTAAAACTCATTTTAGGGGGAAATTCTGTGCTAGTGAATGGTCAAGTTACAGAACAAAAAACAGACCTTGTAATGGCCCTGAATTGGGAAGACTTGAGTGTGCTAGATCAGCAGTTATCTGGAAGTATAGAGGGCACAGTTGAACTGTCTGGAGATTATAAGAACCCACAATTGAAAGCTGATTTAAGTGCTCAACAATTGTTTTTTGCTGACAATAAAGTTTCATCATTGAAAGTGTATTCTCAAGGCCAGTGGAATCAACAGTTAAACACCGATGTTATTGTCAAAGACGCCTTAATAGGCGGGCAAGAGTTTAATCATATTGAAATTTCGCAAGGTGGTTGGTTGAATAGCCATGAAGTACAAGTCATTGTGGACAATAAAAAAATAAATACTGTGTTGAACCTCAAAGGTCAATACATCAGCCAAACCACACCACAGCAACCACTTTGGAAGGGACAGTTGCTGAGTCATGAATTGGTTGTGGATATTGATAAAAAGATTGAACTTCAAACACCCATAGCCATTGAACTTGGTCAACAAATCAAAATTGAATCTGGGTGCTGGCAAGGTGTCGAAGCAGGGACATTGTGTATAGAGTTCAATGACACCAAACAGACCAATGATACATACCAAGGTTCGTTAAAATTGAATGCTTTTAGCATGCTCCCATTACAGGTGTTTTTACCAGAAAACATAGAACTAAATGGGACGTTACAGGGAGCTGCAGAATTTTCATATCAAGCTGGTGATATTTTACTTGATTCAAATATAAAACTTCTAAATGGTGAACTGCTGATAAAGAAAGAACAAGAAACGGTTTATCAAACTGCCATTAAAGCACTGGATGTTGAAACCAGCACCAACCAAAATATTGATATAAGTATTAATGCGCAACTAGAAGACAATAGTTTTTTGAAACTTATAACCAAACTTGAAAATCCAAGTGGTCAAGAATGGTTGATTAATTCTTCGGTCAAAGGTACTTTTCTCAGTACAGACCTTATACGAGAATTGTCTGAAGAAATTAATGAGCTAGAAGGTGAAATTTCTATTGATGGTTCTATAACTGGTTTACTAACTGAGCCTAATATCAACTTGAACTTAAATCAGTCAGATGGGTATTTAACTTTAACTCGTTTGGGTACAGTGATAGAAAATTTAAAATTAATGATTAGTACCAAGGGAATTAAGAAGCCCCTTTACAACATCAGTTTATTTGGAACAAACCTTAAAAGCATTAATCAAGGGCGAATTGAATCCAATGGAGAACTCAGCTTTTCTGAAGATAAACAGTGGCAGTATCAAGGGGATATTTTAGGTTCTAATTTCATGTTGTTAAATTTACCTGAAGCGAAATTTAATATCTCACCCAAGCTAACTGTTTTGGCCAACCCGGACTTAACTGATATAAAAGGTGACTTAGTAATAGATTCAGGACATGTCATGGTTCAACAGCTACCACCTAACAGTGTCAGTAACTCAGATGATCTACAAGTCCATACGTCAGAATCTGAGAGTTCAAAGGATAACCCTCTTATATTAGACATTGATACCAGTATAAAAGAACCTGTAAAACTTGATGTTATCGGTTTAGTGGCAGGGTTATCTGGCTCTATACAATTATTGCAAACAAAAGAGCAGGGGCTAGCTGGTAAAGGCACATTGAGCTTGTCTGACGGAAGTTATGAAATTTATGGTCAAAAGCTGGATATTAATACAGGTGAGCTGACTTTT
Source organism: uncultured Marinicella sp. (assembly GCA_938008005.1). GTDB lineage: Bacteria > Pseudomonadota > Gammaproteobacteria > Xanthomonadales > Marinicellaceae > Marinicella. The sequence goes on from CALLLZ010000228.1 coordinate 4,698, forward strand.
TCAGGCCCGATAGATAACCCCAGAATTAATGTTAAAGCCAGTAGAAAGTCAGTTTCTGGTGATGTGGTTGCAGGTGTACAATTAGGCGGATCAGTTAATGATTTGCAGTCTAACCTTTATTCAGAACCTAATTTGGCTGATATTGAAAAGCTTTCTTATATTATGAGCGGTCGTGGCATTGATGGTTCTGGCAACTTAGATGGTGAAAGTCTGAAACAAGCCGCTATTGTGATGGGTTTAAACCAGAGCAGTCCAATTTTCAATCAAATTCAAAATCAATTCGGTATAGATGTTCTCACCGTCCGAGAATCTGCAGTTACTGCAGATACAGTGGTTGAGGCGGGTAAGAAAATTAATGACAAACTCTATGTTTCTTACAATCAGGGATTGTTTAATCGCTTGGGTTTCTGGATGCTTAAATACCGCATTAATCAATTTCTTAACTTAGAGACAACTCAAGGTGAAGATCAATCTGTAGAGTTGATTTATACCAGAAAAGCAAGAAGTAAAAACTCAGAGCCTGAATAAAAAAGCCAACTAGTTTTATTGAGAAATAAAAAAACGCAATGTGGTTAAAACCTCAGAATTAAGGCTTTCGAATATTCAAGTTTTGAACCATTTGTATAAAACTGATTGATTACACACTTGAATTTCTGCTCACGTCTTCCGGCTTGGCTGGAATGATGAATGTAAGAAGTTATGTTTGTAAGTAAAAGTTCTGAATGCACCATGAGTGATCGTTTTTTTATAAAATGATGGCCGTGAATTTAAATATTAAATTTTAAGCCAAATACCTAGAGTGAACTATCGGGCTTCATTGGCTTAATGAGAGTTCCACAACTTCTTTTTTAGCAGAAACTTTGCGTGTCATCAAAAGCTGTGTTTGATTAATGTCAGTCAGGTAATCAACGTCTTCACTGACCTCACCTAAGGTCTTATACGTGTCATTGCTGAGGTTGTAAGACCACACAAGATTTTCATTATTAATGGCGTATATTAAATTGCCATTAATAATGAATGACTTGGCTTTTCCACTCTGGTTGGCCAATGATGTGATCATTTGATCTTCGACAGGGCCTGGTCTCCAAAATTGACCCAGATAATCTTTATAGATTAATTGGCCATCTTCGCTCTTAAGTGCCCAGAGAACTTTTTTATCAGTTATTTCGGTGGTCTTTGAATGGTTAAAGTCATGCTCCACTAACTTTAATATACCATTAACACGCAAAAGTAATAAAGCACTGTTATTCTCGCTATCCCATTGAAAAAGTATAGTAACAGGATCATTCAATGGAAAAGTTCTTTGCCTTGAGTCTAGAAATACTTGGGTCAGAACATTATTGGCATTAACTAATAGGCTTTGACCATCGGCCGCCCAATCGATGCCACGAATATATGTATCCACTGGAAACTGAGTGATTTGTTGTGCTGTAGTGCCATCACTTATCCAAAGTTGTTCATCACCTGAACGTTCTGACCAGAAAGCTATTAATTCACCACCTGGTTGAAAAATAGCATGATTTTCCCCCAGGTTGGAGCGTTCAAAACTTGTATAAGGTCTGACTCGTTCAGGTTGAGCTTGATTGGTTTCGGCAAAACGATTATCACTGATTTCATTGAGCGGCTGTAATACGATATCACTGTCATACGGTCCTTTAATGAACAGTATTTTTTTACCGTTTGGGTGAAACTCAGGCAACACCATCTTATCAGTAAAGGGTAAACTGATTTTATCAACTTTACCTTCATATGAAAGGGTAAATAGTTGTCTACCTGTGCTGAATATGAGTTGCTCATTTACTGGATCAAAATTTGGGAAAATAAGTTGGGACTGAGGTATTTCTTGTGGATACTGGATCGGGTGACTAGATAAAATACTGCTGTCAGGCTTGAGCATTTCAATATAGTGCTGACCATCATTGTGGATGCTGGTTACGGCAATCAAGTCATCCTTTACTGAGTATGTATAGTCGATTATATTGCCGTCTTTGAGGTTGTATATGTCGTTGCTTTTATCTTCAGTAATTGAATAACTTATTAATTTCCAACGATCTGAATGTTTCTGTAACAATGCAATATCATTGTTATTAAACCATATGGGTTTCTTTACATCTGAATTTTGACACTGCAGCACCAAGTCGGGTTGTTGAGGGCTTGCTAGTGCATTTTCAAAATCTAAACTCACTAAGTCGTAGCAATTTCTCTGAGTCACAGGTTCTCGACAGGCTTCGGTGGCTAAAAACACCAGCTTTTTCCCATCTTCAGAAAAGCTATGTCTGCCATAGGCCCCCCAATCTTTGGTCAACTGGATTTCTTCTTGTGTATCGATATTTTTGGCCCATATTTTATTGTTGCATTGTTTGTCTAAATATCGATGGAACACAATGTACTGACCGTCAGGTGAATAGCTTGCATCAAATTCTTTATCGTCAGTGGCTGTGATTGAGCGTAATGTATCAAAACTATAGGGTGTGTTTTGTTCAGGTAAAAAATAATAATATCCAGTTATACCCAAAACAATCAATCCAACCAAGGCCAAAACCAATCCATGTCTGAATTTTGATTGATCACGCTGCTTAGTGGACTCATTAGTAAAGGTGTTTGTAGTAGACCCGTTTTGCACATGATTAGAACTTGTCAAATCAACGCTATCATGCCAGCGTACATCGCATTCAAGGCTATACCCTTGTTTGGCATGGGTTTTGATATAGACCTGAACTCTACCATCATCTCCCAGAGCTTTTCTTAGTTGGGCAATACTTCTTTGTAAGGTATTCGGTGATACAACAGTATTTGGCCAGACTTGATTCAATAACGCATCGTGACTCACCACTTGGCCTTGGTTTTCAGCCAAATAGGTAAGAACCGCCAGCGCTTTGGGGGCCAGTGTTTGAGACTGTTTGTTTTGCGTGATTTGGTTTCTAGATAGGTCGATAAAAAAACCACCAATCGAATACTGTTTTGTCATGTAACTCCCAATCAAGATAAAAGCAGGTGTTTAAATAGCAAGCCTTAAGTGAGATAAATTATCTCAATATAGATTTTGATTGTAACTAAATCCAACTTTTTAACCAATTGATAATTAAACAAATATTCAACATTGATTATAAATCAGCCAGAAGTCAGCGAAAAATCAGCCTGACTTCAGGTGTTTTAATTTTCACCCTTCTACAATTGTTTTTTTATTGAAATAACAGAGCCCGTTTTTAACAAAAGGTGTTCTTATGATAGAGAGAAAATTATGAATATGAAGAAAAGTTTGATTTTATGTTTTTTGTTGTTACAGTTCATTAAAGTTGAGAGCAGTAAGGCCAATGTTGTTTCAAAAGAGCACAGTGAACCAGCAGTTACCTTAGGTGAAATATCTTCACTGCAGTCAAATGTGCTAAATAAAACCATCCCACTATCAATTCATTTACCTGAGAATTACGATGGTTCCAAGAAAATTTACCCTGTGTTGTATATGTTGGGTTCAGAATACCGAGCTCGGTACGCCATGCTAGCTTCTACACTGGACTATATGGGAGGTACACAAATACCTGAGATGATACTCATTGGAGTAGACTTCCCTGAAGGGAATAGGGTGTTATTGCCAACAAGAGAAAATCAAGACACGACAATTCCAGATAATTATATTAATTTCTTCGCGACAGAATTGATACCGTACGTTAATAAAAAATACCGGACTGCTCCGTACAATGTACTTTTTGGCGGTTCTAACAGCGGTTTTTTCAGTGTTTACACGTTGCTCAACAAGCCTCTTCTATTTAATGGCTACTTAGCAAGCAGCCCATCCCTTATGCATATACCAGAAGTGCTGCAACAAAAAATAAAATCAGGTCCATTAACGGCCCTTAAGAGCAACAGGTTTTTGCACATCATTTATAGTGATGATGATCGTGATGATACAACAGAGTCTATTGCTGAATTCTCTCGTGTTATAGCAGATCATAAACCAGAGCGTTTTACCTATAAAGTTGAAAAATTGGTAAACCAGGGTCATGTACCAGCGATGGATTTGATCCAGTATCTTCTCGCATTATTCCCTGACTTTAATCCCTATGAAAACTTGGATACGTTGGATCAAGTGACACAACATTTCGATATGTTATCAAAACGATACGGATATGAAATTCACCCACCTTTTTCGACCTTTTTTAACTTGGGTGCTGACAAGATAAGGAGTAAGCATTTAGTTGCCGCAGAAAGAATCTTTCAATATGCCTTACGAGTGTATCCTGATAGTAAGGAATTTTATGCGGGAATAGGGGTTGTGCGCAGAGATCAAGGCCAGCTTGAAAATGCTAAAACTATGTTCAAAAAAGCACTGGACATTGATCCAGATTATTCAGCTGCCAAAAGCCTGTTAGAAAGACTCGATAAATAGCATCTGGTGATACCCAGCAATCAAACACCAAGGGATGCCCATTGGTGTTTGTGCCAGACCTAATTTGAAATAGCAACTCAATATAATTCTATGAAACATTATAGGAAATCAATATGACCATCAATTTAAATTTTATGAGCCTGATTATCGTCACGCTATTAAGTGGCTGGACCAGTATGAGTACAGCCGATAACAATTCATCTACTAATAATGATTTAGCATCTGAGGTTACAGTTGAGCATGGGTATTGGGACAATCGCAATTTGGACTATATTTCGACACCATGGCCAATCAATCAAGATGGTCTTGTTGATATCAAGACCATGCCGGTGCTCGATAAAGCTTTTATCTCTACTGCACCTGTGGAAAGAAACGATGGTGTAACTGTAGGTAAATTGGGTATCGATAGTGGTAATAAAAGCATGATCGTCAAGTTGGCCCAAGAGATATCTGACGGCTTACACGGAGATTTTGACAGTCTTCTTATCACCCATAAGGGTAAGCTTGTCTTTGAATCATATTATTCGCGTGGGCGTCTCAACCTGACCCATCCACAGGCCTCAGCAACGAAAACTTACACAGGTTTTGCGCTTGGTCGTGCAATCCAATTGGGTTATCTTACGATGGCAGATTTGAATAAACCCTTGATCAGTTTTCTCAAAGAGCTGGATTCATCAAAATTTGTTGACGGAGCAGAAAAGGTTACTTTGCATCAGGCCTTGAACATGCGTTCGGGTATCCGGATAATCAATAAAAAAGGGGAAGAGTTCGAAAAATATCGCGATCAATTAAAAGGTCGAAATTTGGTCCAAGCTATTTTTGAACAAAGCGATCCTATTACCTCAGAATCACAGCGCTCTTTTTCATATGGGAACTACAGTACTCCCTTGGTGATGCAGGTGATTGACGCTGTTGTGCCTGGCACCGCCGAAGATTTCATCAAAAATGATCTCCTCGGCAAAATGGGCATAAGTACTTATGAATGGCGGACAGGGCTGGGTGGACTTCCAGCCGGAGGGTGGAAATCAAGCTTTTCATCAAGAGATATGATGAAGTTTGGCACCTTGGCCATTAACAAAGGCAAATGGAATGGCGAACAGCTCATTCCAGAAGCGTATATCGCTAAAGCAATCAGCAGAATTGTCACCACAGATGATGATGTTAAAGTTTTCGGTGGTGGCAAAGATGTGTCTAATCAAGGATATGGTTATTTTTGGTGGAATGGCGATTTAAAAGTCGGTGATAAAAGCTATTTCAGCACTTCTGCTCAGGGTGGTAGCGGTCAATTTATCATTCTGGTCGAGGCGCTTGAGTTGGTTATTGTTGCCACTGGTTCCCATAGGGGCAGTGGTGGTAAAAATTTACAGATAGCAGCAGAAAGAATTTTGCCAGCTTTTATAGAAAACGTCAGTCCAACGATGAATGTGAGCCAAAATAAATACCCAATCCTTAAAGGTCCATATCTTGGCCAAAAACCACCGGGCTTAACCCCAGAAGTTTTTGCCCCTGATGTTGTTACTACAAAATATTATGAGTTTAATGGTGTCTTTACACCTGATATGAAAGAGTTTTACCTCATTAGGCAAGGTGGCAAATATGAAAAGCCTAAACTTGTTGTGTTTCGCCAAAAAAATAATCAATGGTATGAGTCAGTTATATCACCTAGGGCGGGAACTCCCTTTATCTCTCCTGATGGTAAGACCATGCATTTGGGCAGAAACTATAAAGAACGTATCGGAACGGATTGGTCAGAAAAGAAAAGTCTTGGTTCTCCTTTCAAAGACATGCCGATCATGCGTCTTACGGCTTCAGCTAAAGGAACGTATTTTTTTGATGAATTCAAACCAGATTTTACCGGAGATATACGCTATTCAAGGTCCGTGAATGGTCAATATCAAGAACCGAAACGGCTCAGTAAAAAGATTAATGCTGGTAAAAGCTTCCACCCTTTCATCTCACCTGATGAATCTTATCTTATCTTTGATGGGAAAAGAGCAGGGGGATATGGTGGTTCTGATCTATATATCAGTTATCGGCAATATGATGGTTCATGGGGTGAAGCGATAAATTTAGGTGACAAAATAAACACAGAAGCTTGGGAAGCCGTTGCAAGTGTGACGCCGGATGGTAAATATCTGTTCTTCAACAGGAATATGGGAACAGACAAATATGAAAATGTAGATATATTCTGGGTAGATGCACAGATTATTGAAAATCTCAGGCCAAATTAAGGAAATACCATGAAAAATGCCTTAGCACCAACAACATTATCGCTCACCGCTTTACTTCTAAGTTGTTCAATACATCAACCTGAGACGTTCGCTGATATTAGAAAGGATCATGTTACACCAGAGGCCACAGCTTATGATCGTGATGATACCACCTTGAAAATAGTCGCAGAGAAAAGTATAGCTGCATTTACTCAAGATAAACCTCCGGTGCTCGAAGGTCCCTATCTTGGACAAGAGTCCCCAGGTCTAAATCCTAAGTCTTTCGCTCCCGGTGTTGTTAATACAGAATATCGTGAACTTGGAGGTTTCTTTACGCCTGATATGAAAGAGTTTTACCTCGTTAGAGAGGGGGGAGTACATAAAGAGTTTTCACTGGTAGTTTTTAAAAATAAAAATCATCAATGGCAAGAGTCATTTGTGATGCCCAGAATAGGCAGGCCTATCATCGCTCCAGATGGTAAGACCATGCATTTAGGCAATAAGTATATGGAACGTATTGAGAGTGGTTGGTCAGAGGTAAAAAGTTTAGGTCCTGTGTTTGAACGTGAGGACTGGGGCATTATGAGGTTATCAGCTTCAGCAAAAGGTACATACGTGTTTGATGACTATAAAAACGGCGACGTGATCCGTATATCAACTCTCAAAGACGGAAAACGCCAAGCACCTAAATTAATGGACTCGGTTATAAACACAGGCAAATGGACAGCACACCCTTTTATTGCTCCAGATGAAAGTTATCTGATTTGGGACAGTGAGCGCGAAGAGGGTTATGGAAAATCCGATCTTTATATCAGTTTTAGGCTAAAAGATGATTCATGGGGAACTGCGATTAACCTGGGTGAAAAAATAAATACAGATGCATCGGAAGGTGGCGCATTTGTGACTGCTGATGGTAAATATTTTTTCTTTACCAGAAATATGAATCCTGACAATTACGAAAATGTAGATATTTTTTGGGTGGATGCGATGCTTCTTAAAAGCCTCAGACCCCAGTTATAAATCTTATATAGTGAGAAAGTTTATGATCATTAATTTAAAAGTCAAAGGTTTAATCACTGCCTCGTTACTCATTGGTTTTGGTTGTTTTGCCGAAGACAGTAACAGCCGAGCACCAGAGGCTACAGCTGTAGAATTTGAAGCCCAACTAACAGCAACTACACTGGCGGAAGCCACACTTGCATTTTCCAATCTTCCTTCTCTTGAAAAAGCTTTTATTGATGCCGCCCCAACAGATAAAAAAGACGGTCTTGTTGTCGGCAAACTAGGTGTCGATGTTGGCAACAAAGAATTGATTGTTAAGTTTGCTCAGGAAATCGCTGAAGGTCATCACGGTAATTTTGACAGCCTTCTGATCGCTCATGAAGGTAAGCTTATGTTTGAATCTTATTATTCACGTGGTCGAATCAATTTACCTCACTTTCAAAAGTCAGTGACTAAAGTTTACATCAGCTTAGCGGTTGGTCGTGCTATTCAGTTGGGTTATTTAACTATGGCTGATTTGGATCAGCCCTTGATTAACTTTCTCAAAAATATTGACCCATCAAAATTAGTAGCAGGTGTAGAAAAAATCACGCTTCACCAAGCGATGACGATGCGTTCTGGTATCCGTTTAAGTGAAGAAAAACGAGAAGAAATAAATAACAACTCAAGCCATTTAAAGGGTCAGCGTCAAGTTCAAGCTTATCTTGAGAATAGTGCTGCTATTACCGCTGAATCACAGCGTTTTTTATATCAAAACGATCCCATGCTGGTGATGCAAGTCCTTGATGCGGTTGTATCGGGTTCTGCCCGTGACTTTATTAAAAAAGAACTCATCGATAAAATGGGGATATCAAACTATGGTTGGGAAACTGATGTCAGCGGACTTCCAAAATCTGGAAGTGGCTCGTACATGACATCTCGAGATATGGTTAAGTGGGGACTTTTGACCGCTAACAAAGGTAAATGGAATGGCGAACAATTGATTCCAGAAGCTTTTATTAACAAAGCAATCAATAGGATTGTCCGTGACAGCGACGATGAAAATTTCACTGATGATGGCCTGATCAGCAATACCGGTTACGGCTATTTCTGGTGGCAGGCAGATATGGAGTACCGTAATAAAAGCTATTTCAGTACATCTGCTCGAGGCGGCGGCGGACAATATATTATTCTGTTCGATGAACTTGATCTGGTGATTGTGGTTACTGCCCATGATTACGATTACAGAACTTTGCAAATAGTGGCAGAGAGAATCCTACCAGCGTTTGTTCAAGATGAATTTTCAGGCCTTAAAAGCACTTATTTTGGCCAAAAAACACCGGGCTTAACTCCCCAATTGTTTGCTCCTGGTGTTATTTCACTCAATGGAAGGTTTGAAAGCGCGATTTCTTTTTCACCTGATTTAGATGAATTGTATTTTACGGCTTCCTATGAAGGCGAAAAAACAGCCATCTATTTCTCAAAACTGGACGGTGATCAATGGACGCCCATTAAAAAAGCCAATTTTACCCGTGGCGGTAAAAATGAAGAAATGCATCCATTCGTCAGCCCTGATGGTCAAAGGGTTTATTTCACCGCTTTGGATAGCAGTTTTTCAGATGAGAAGATTTGGTACGTTAATCGTTCAGAGGGTGGCTGGAGTGATGCCATACAACTTGATTCCCCCCTCAATGATGACCTGGTGTTTTTTGCAAACCAAGGTAAAAACGGAGGCCTTTATCATTTCAATTTGTCAAAAATGCAAACGTACTATGCACCTAACAAAAATGGCCAGTTTCCCGAAGCTCACGAAGTTAAACTTGAATTGGGTCATCATGCCTTCATTGCACCATCTGAAGATTATTTACTGGTGACTGCTCGAAACAATGAAAATGAAAGTAGAAAAGACAACGACATTTATGTCTATTTCAAAAAGCAGGACGGAACATGGATCAAACCCATCAATTTGGGTAGCACCATAAATTCTGACTTTGATGAAAAAGGCCCGAGTATTACCCCGGACGGTCAATATTTATTTTTTAGCAGAAGCGAAAGAGACACAGAGCCTGGACTGGGAAATATTTATTGGGTCAGTACTGAAGTGATTAATCAATTGCGACCAGCTGATTTGGGGAAGTAAAAGAATCGGGCCGAATATATTTGGCCATAGAACGATAGATTGAGTATTTTTAGATTTAAAAACAGAGGTAAATTATGAAACGAATTTATATTTTAAGCATTCTCCTATATTCTTTTTTTACCATGACTTGCAAAAGTGAAACACTGATCGAGTTTCCACTCATGAAAGGTCCTTATATGGGTCAGAAACCACCAGGTTTGGTGGCAGAGCCCTTTGCACCGGGCATCATCTCCAAAGAGGGTTGGGAGCTTGAAGGCGTATTCGCGCCCGGTATGAAGGAATTTTACTTCACCACACGCAACGGCAAAGACGCATCAATCTATGTTATTGGTTTCCGCCAGAAAAATAGTATTTGGAAACAATACACTCAATTTAAGCGGCAGGGGGAAGTGACATTCTCACCTGATGGTAAACGCATGCATATGGCTGACGGTTATAAAGACCGAGTGGGGGATAAATGGTCAGAGCGCAAGAGCCTTGGGCCCATGTTTGATCGTGAGGATTGGGGGATTATGCGTTTGTCAGCTTCAGCAAAAGGTACTTATGTTTTTGACGATTATAAAAGCGGCGACTTAATCCGAATTTCAACACTTGTGAACGGTAAGCACCAAGAACCAAAACAAATGAGCTCAATAGTCAATACAGGGAAATGGACAGCCCACCCTTTTATCGCTCCAGATGAAAGCTATCTCATTTGGGACAGCGAGCGTGAAGGTGGTTATGGTGATTCTGACCTGTATATTAGTTTTAAACAAGAGGATGGTTCATGGGGCTCTGCTATCAATATGGGCGACAAGGTCAATTCTGATCAATGGGATGCCTATGCAAGCGTGACCCCTGATGGTAAGTACATATTATTCAATAGAAGGATAGATGATGGCAGTAATAATGAAAATATGAATGTTGACATCTACTGGGTCGATGCAAAAATCATTGAGACACTCAGGCCAAAAGCAACAATTTATGAAATTGCTTATTCATCCAAAGAATCAGGTGATGCTGAGATTTATCTGACTGACAAAAATGCTCAAACCAAAATAAAGTTAACTGATCATCAAGGTAATGATGGTTATGCTGCATGGTCTCCTGACGGAGAACAAATTGCATCATATGCCTACCATGATGGCAGAAAAACATGGTCTATTCACACCATGAATGCAGATGGAACAAACAGGGAACGATTAACGCACGCTAAGAACAAATGGGACAGTGCACCTGCTTGGTCGCCTGATGGCAGAACAATTGCTTTTGGGAGAAGTTATAAGGATACAGAAGGTGTTTGGCAGGCAGAAATTTGGTCTATGAACTCAGATGGTAGTGAACAGAGGCAAATACCTTTCTTAAGTGGCGGTGGGCCTTATTTTACACCAGATGGCAAAATAGTTTTTCACGCTCAATTCAAAGACAAAAATAGTGAGATAAGCATAGCTGATGTAGATGGTAGCAACATCATTCATTTGACAAATACGGAAGCTGAGGAATGGCACCCTGAAGTTTCACCTAATGGTAAAGAAATCGCTTTTATGTCGGATAGAGATGGCAACCATGAAATTTATACCATGAATATGGATGGTTCAGATCAAACACGTTTGACCTTTAATGAGGTTAGAGATTCTAGCCCAACATGGTCACCTGATGGTTCGCAAATCATGTATTCATCAGAAGATATGGATGGAGAATACCATATCTATGTGATGAATAAAGACGGTTCCTCTTCGAAAAAACTCATACCCAATGCATCTGGACAAGCATGGCTAAAAATAAAAAAAACAGGAATCCGCCCATGAAAAAATTCTCAATATCAGCGACTATATTGCTCAGTGTTTTGCTTATGAGTTTATAAAATATCATGTTATTGGTATGATGGAGATAATTGGATATCCTTGATAATTGAATGGTGCCAAAGGTTTTAATTGCCAAACATAAAACTTTGTTGCCTCCAAGCTTCATAACTGACTATAGCGACGGTATTTGATAAATTCATGCTGCGATTATTTTTCAACATGGGAATACGTAGCCACCTGTTTTGTTCTATTTGATTAAAAACGCTGTCTGGAAGACCGGTTGTTTCTGAACCAAAAAGAAAAGTATCACCTTGTTGAAAGGTAGGAGTGGTATAGTTGGTTTTTCCTCGCGTAGTTATTGCAAATATTCTGTTTTTGCTCATTTTTTTTGCAAATTCATCATAAGAATTGTAGTTATAAACATTGGTCAAATCATGATAATCTAAACCAGCTCTTCGCAGCGGCTTTTCATCTAAGTTGAAACCCAGTGGCCCAATAAGGTGTAAGTGACAACCATTGTTAGCAACAAGTCGTATGATATTTCCAGTGTTTGGTGGTATTTGCGGCTGATAAAGCGCTATATTGAACATAAGCTTGTTAAATTAAAAAAAACGATTTTATACTTAATTCAAGTTAAGGACAGACAAAATGATGAATGTAGAAGGAATTATTTAATCTTTAAAGGGCACCTCTATTAATCCAGAGGCCACATATAATAATAGAGGCGCCCTTAAAGAGATTTAATGATATCTATCAGCCATTGGCATAGTCGATAATAAATATTAACTTTACAGAATAAGCGTTTACCGCAATTGTCTTCGTGACTTATTTCGATTTGCAGAACGCCTTGTTTTTTTAAAGCGTTGGCGTTTACTAGATTTTATCAAAAGCTTGGCTTTTGAATTCAGGTTATGTTCCGTAATTTGGATTTCTGGGTTTTCTTGAGCGGCAATTATGACAACCCAATAATGTTTGTGTTCTGTACTTAAGTCTTTAACGTAAGCAACACCCAATTGATCTTGTTGCTTAAAAAAATCTTTCTCACCAAGTAATAGCGGTCTGTGTGTTGGACTGTTTAAAAAACCTTCAAAAATGAGGTCATGGGTAGCTAATCCACCTGCAATGGCTTCAACTTGATTACCAAATATGGGGTATGTTTGAGGTAAGTTAAAGCCGTGGTACCTCAACAGTTGATTAGGTGTCATGTGACCGGCATTATGCCAAACATCCTGGTTTTGTTGAATTAAGTTGGCTTTTATGGCTGCGATTTCATTGAGTTTTTTGTTGCAGGTTAACAATTGTCTCTGTTGGTTTTTGCTCGACTTGATGAGTTGTGCTAACTGTTGAGCTTGTTGGTTGTTACCACAATTTGTGCCTGTTGATGGCACTGAATTAAGTTCGGATATGGTCAGATCGGGTTGAGAATGAATGGGTGAGGATAGCTTGGGTATAGATACACCCGACAAAGCTGTTTCAATCATCAGTAAAAAGAACAGAGGTATCAGTTTTATTGTTCTGAGTTTATAGATCAGTAATGCAGCAGTGGTTTTATCATTTTGCATAATACTATCATAAACAAATAAAAGAAAAAAATCGTTAAGATGTTGAAAATAATGGTTTGATTATATTTAATCTTGTCACCAAAAATTATACTTGGGCACAAAAATAAGGCGGAATTATGGTTA
>CALLLZ010000229.1 GCA_938008005.1 uncultured Marinicella sp.
CTTTAAGGCAGGCCTCAGCGCAAAGTTATAGTCACTCTACATCAAGCGCTGATACAAGGGGCTTTAAGCCACGATGTCTACGGATGAACTGGCTTAGCCCTTTCTTACTATAATCAACAAGTTAGGGACTTCAAGAAATTCCCATCTCTACGTCCCCTAAAGGGCCTACTGTTGGTGTAGCTTTTATCAATGGAGTGACCGTTAATTGCAAGCTACGCCTCGCCTAAGAGCGCCTACTATTGGTGATATGGAAATTTCTTGAAGTCCTGAAAGAGCGGTATTTTGTAGCCGGGTTAATAACTAGCGAACTGAAACAATAAAAAATACTGTTATAGTTGGTCGAAAGAGCACCTTTCGCCAACATTCCATACACAATCTATGAGAAACCTTTGCATCAATCTGGGTCTCTTGTTACTTACATTAAAATATCCACTCCTTCTACTGAAATTGATTGGTATTCATACGACCAATAAAACGGGTTAATCCATTCGGGTAATTACATTATATTCTGCCTCAAACTAAAGTTAACTCGTCGTTTTTTTAAGCGACAAAACAGAACTAACTTGAGGAGAATATGATGAAAGAATTAAATACAAAACTTGAAGAATTAACTGGCAAGTCAATTGCAGAACTTGAGTCCATCACCAAAAACATCATGGAAATGGAACCATTGCATCAACAAATGACAGCAGAATCTGCATCCAACAGTGAACGATGTGCCAGTATAGGCGTGTTGAAAGTAGTGGATATTGGTTTATGTGCTGATCTTAAATTGGATGGTGATGACTGGCATATAAAATACCGAGTTAAAGTTTCTTTGTTTGGCAATGAAGTTTGGAGTGCTGGTGGTACATTGGACAAAAACCAATCATCTATTACATACAATCTTGATTTGGTTGCGTTAAAAGCAACCATCACCATAGGTTGTGAAGACTTTTCACATTTTTGTCCTTTTGTAGATTGGGATGGCAAAGTTTATGTACCCATTATAGGCTGGCAAGGTAAACATATTCATGAAAGGATGTTTTGCCTCTTATAAACTTCATTTCTGGTTACACAATATAAGGCAGGTTTTTCATCCTGCCTTTTAACTTTAATTATTTCATTCAACTCATGGCTTTACCATAAACAAACCTGATCATGCCTTCAGGCAGTAAATTGCTACAATGACTTTTCAAATCTGCTGGAGTAACAAAATCTGCTTGATACTTTTGTGCCAACTCAAACCTTTTATTGGTGCTATCGTAATCATCAGCTGACAAACCCAAAACAAGACCATTCATTTTAAAAAACATGTTGAGAAACTGGTCACAGGCTGAAACCATTCTCGTTTGAGTTGTGGTTGATACAGATATGTTTTTGGTTTGTGTATTGTTGCTTTCTAACATTGACTTAATATCAGTCACAGCAAGTGCTTCATCGCTTGCAGTAATTGGTTCTTTCAACACTCCTGTGTTTAAACTTTGATAACTGACACAATGGTCCAACAGTGAAACACCAGCAACTTCTGCTTCAGTACCCAAATTACCATTTTTTACTTGTAACTCATAATCTGAACCAGCTTGGTCAAAACATGTTGCCACAAACTGAGAACAAACAAAATATTCCACTGATTTTTTATGTGTAAGATGATCTAAACTAACCACCACTTTTTTCAAAACAGACAACAGTTCCTGGAAAAAAGCAGTTTCTGGAGACACTTTTTTATAGATCAAAAGCAAGCCCAACATGGTTAATAACTCCCAATCATAAGCAGTTTTTACATGTTCGTATTTCATCGCCAAACCCAATACAGGCTGAAGTGATTCGTTGTGACTCATACGCCTCACATACCACCAATCACCTTGACCAGTCTCATGAGTCATTCCATGTTGGCCCACACCTTCCATACCATCATCAATTAAGCTGTATATTTCATTGTGTTCCCCATAATATATTGCTCCATGACAAACGTCCGATTTAGTCAGCCACATAATGGCCTGAATCAATGCAGCGTCCATATCAGCATCTGCAATTATTTTTGCCCACGATACATCCTGAGCTCCTTGCATGACCAATACATCTCCAGATTTCAATTGATCTAAAGTCAATAATTTTTCAGTTGTAGACATAATCCCCTCTATTTAAATTAAGTATCTACATCGTAGTAGAAATAAGAATGTTTACCATCACCCGAACGGGCTATAGTCAAAATTTAAGAGATGCTATATAACACCAGTTCTTTTTAAACTACTTAAGTAATTGTTCATTCGTTCTGGGGGAACAATTTTTTGTGCCACCAACAAGCTACTCTGAATCGCCTTGTCATCAATAGTTGAAGCCTGTTGTTTCAAGGCAAACAAAGCATCATCATCTTGTTCAATTTCTGCAATACTGATTAATGTAATCAGCATGGGAACTTTGGGTGCATCTTCATACATCAACGCCCTTTGAGCTGATTTTTTACTGCTTAAATAATCTTCTGCACAATAATAGACCAAAGCCAACGCACCATGACAGATACCTTTACTTTCACTGTTTGGAAAGTTGACTAATAATTGATTAAACAACTCGATACTCTTTTGAATACTGCCTTCAAAAGCAAAAATTTGACCTAACAATTGCAACGCTCTGTGTTGACAAGGGTTCGCTTCCACACTGGCCAACAAATGTTTTTTAGCAAGTTTTAGGTCTGAACTGAGCGCACAAAAATATGCAAATGCCAATTGTGACCAAGAACTGGTTGGTTTTAATGACAGGGCTTTTCTGGCATGATAAGCCAACTGGGAAGTGTCTTTAGCAACATCATTTGAATAGCCGTTGGTGATCATTTTATTAGCTATCATTGACTTCATTGCATGCAGTAAGTGCCAACTTTCATTGGACTTCAACAAATGTTCACTGAGTTGTTTAGCAAGGGCTAACTGTTCAAAATTAACAGCCTCACAATGTAACAGAGCAGCACACAACTGTTGTTGATTTGATCGTTTTTCTCCTGCCTTTTCTACTTCCGCTTTCAAAATTTGATGGTATATTTCAACCGCATATTTAATTAAATTAGATGAGTCAAATATCGCCAGTGGATGATTGGTTTTATAAAGCAGTTCTTGGCGTTCACTTAACCCGTCATTAGAAAATAAAGCGATTTGAATATCTGCATTCACATCTGTCAAGTCATCAATTTTAAGTAAAAAGGGTTGTGCTATTGATTTTGAATCTTTAATCACATTTTGGGATGCTTGAGATTGAACTGTGATAATTTCAAAACAGTGTAATAACTGAGAAAGGTTTTCAGCAATTTCCTCAGTTCTACTTAACCCTTTATAGATTAAACTTATGCTTATAAACGGTATAAGGTCACGTTTTTTTTGCTCACACGAATGCTCATTATGCAGGTGCTTTTCATACAAAACAGAAGCCTCGGTTCGGTTGCTTACATGTAACCTTTCAAACATAGTTGCCATGTGTGCTTTAACGGTATTGGGCGAAATATTCAATAATTGTGCGATATCTACATTAGAACAACCCTTACTCACCAGCGCCAAAATTTCAATTTGTCTGTCAGTTAAATCAACAACTTCAGAATGGATTGATCTATTCATTTTTGCCATCTGCCGGATTTATCATCACATAATGAAGCCATATAAAGGTTTTATAATTATATATTAAATTGCCCTTATCTGTATTCAGCTCAAGTACTTATATACCGATGACTCTCATCTCTCATAGCTGTACTAAAGCTTATAATTCCACTTAAAATGGCAGTGAAAGAACACGCCTTATTTCTTCATTCATAAAACCAATTGCCA
>CALLLZ010000230.1 GCA_938008005.1 uncultured Marinicella sp.
TGTTTTTTTCATTCAGAGATTTAGTCGGTGTATAGTCTCTTGTTCGGCTGATATCCCAGCTGGTTTTCTTGTCGTATGAAATGCCAACGATGATTGGCTCTTCGATAACACCTCCGCCACTCATTTGGCGAGTAATGCTGCTAACCAAAGGGAATGAGTATGAGCCGTCGTTAAGAAAGATAAGCGGATAACGTCTGTTTTTTTCAGATGAATATGTACGAGGTGTTTTTATAAATAGATGGTATTCACGCAGATTATCTTGTGAAGTGATTGTTATTATTTCTGAGCGTTCAATTGAAAACGGTTTTGCGAACAGCAGGTTGGATGCCAAAATAGTGATCAATAAAATTAATATCTTATTCAGTTTCATATAAATTCCTATGACTATGCGATCTAGATAAAACAAGATTCATTACGTTTATCAATTCATTAACTCAATGAGATTGAGAGGCTATACTGCACAACATCAAAAGGTAAAAAAATAGCCTTGATTCGAAGGCTATTTTTATTTACTCAATCATAATGGTTTTTGAATAGCCAGATTTCTTAATTTAAATCCATAAAACTACGCAGTTGTTCTGAACGACTTGGATGCCGCAGTTTTCTTAATGCCTTGGCTTCTATTTGACGAATCCGTTCACGAGTCACATCAAACTGTTTGCCCACTTCTTCTAAAGTGTGGTCAGTATTCATGTCTATACCAAACCGCATGCGCAACACCTTGGCTTCACGTGGCGTTAAGCCAGATAGCAAGCTGGTTACTGTATTGGTTAGACCGTTTGCTGTGGTTGATTCAAGTGGTGATAAGATGTTGCCATCTTCGATAAAGTCGCCCAAGCTTGAATCTTCGTCATCACCAATAGGTGTTTCCATAGAAATCGGCTGTTTAGCAATTTTTATCACTTTACGTACTTTACCAACCGGCATTTCCATAATGTCAGAAATTTCCTCAGGCGTGGCTTCACGGCCAAGTTCTTGTAATAACTGGCGTGAAACACGGTTGAGTTTATTGATGGTTTCAATCATGTGTACTGGAATACGAATGGTTCTGGCTTGGTCAGCAATTGAGCGAGTGATGGCTTGGCGAATCCACCAAGTGGCATAAGTTGAAAATTTATATCCACGACGGTATTCAAACTTTTCTACAGCTTTCATCAAGCCAATATTACCTTCTTGAATCAAGTCTAAAAATTGTAGACCTCTATTGGTATATTTTTTCGCAATTGAAATCACCAAACGTAAGTTGGCTTCAATCATTTCTTTTTTGGCGCGTCTTGACTTGGCTTCGTTAACTGTTACATTGCGGTTAATGGCTTTGATTTCTGGAATCAATTGCGCATAGGCCTTTTCAATGCGGATCAGTTTATTTTGCAACGCGATGATTTCGTCTTTGTAAATTTCTAACATTGTAACTGGATCACCACCTTCTTTAATGCGATCATCAACCCAGTTTAAATCGGTTTCATTGTTCATGAACGATCGAATGAAAACTTGGCGAGTTAATTTACACTGGCTTACTGCAATATCTAGAATGCGACGTTCTATTTTTCGGATTTCATCTTGTGCAGATTTAACATCAAAGATGATGTCCTGCATAGTAATGGGTGCAAATTTGAATTCAACCAAGATGTCAGCGATTTGGCGCATATAGTTCTTTTGTTTTTTATCGCCAATCCCATCATTTTCTACTGAATCAGTAAATTTATCATGTAATTTTTGTACGGCTTTGATGCGGTTTGCCACGCCTTCCATATCTAAACCTTGGTCAATTTCTTCTTCATCTTCATCTTCATCTTCTTCAATTGGATCAGTTGGCTTTTTTACCTTAGGAATGACGGCTTCGGTATGCGGATCATAAATGTCGGTGATGAATTGTTCGATTTTTAACTCTGAATTCAACATATCTTGGTTGTATTCAAGAATGGTTTTGATGGTGTGGGGAAACAAAAAGGTTGATTCCATGATCAAATGATCACACCTTTCAATTCTTTGGGCGATGGCGATCTCGTCTTTCCGTTCTAACAGTTCAACAGAACCCATTTCTCGCATGTACATCCTGACCGGGTCTGTGGTGCGTCCGATACTGGGGTCAACCGCCGATAAAACAGCAACCGCTTCTTCTGTGGCTGTGTCGTCATCTTCTTTTGCGGTGGAGTCGTTGAGTATGATGCTGTCTTCTTCAGGTGCTTCTTCCAACACTTGAATGCCCATGTCATTGATCATTTGAATGATGTCTTCGACCGAATCGGTTTCGATAATATCGTCTGGTAAGTGGTCATTAACTTCACCGTATGTGAGGTAGCCTTGTTCTTTACCTTTGAGGATCAAAAGTTTGATTTGAGAAGTTTGCTTTTCAGTTGCCATATTTTATTTTCTACTGGTTGGTTTTTTGACGCAATAATTGCACCAAGATCTGCTTTTCAGTGCTATCTAAGCCTGATTGCATTTGTTTGTTTCTTAAACGATCAATTTCAACTTTAGAGGTCAATTGATTTAAATAATTAATTATATCCTCAAACTCTAATGCTTTCTGAGCGTCATCTAAATGGTCGTAAATCCGCATTAAATGACCCAAATAAGGACTGTAACTAGAATCTCGAAAGCGTTCTAACATCGCAGCTGCATTAATTTGGGGGTTGAGGCTTTGAATTTCAATGATTTTATCAATTATTTCAACGCCTTTAAACGATAAAGTTCTTAACTTTAAATCGTTGGGGATATTTTTACAAAATTGAGGTGAGTTTAATAGCAAACTGATCAGCTTTCTTAGTGGATTATCACCTGCTGGGGAGTTTTCAGATTTATTAACTGTTGATTTTTGAGTGATCGAAAGATTCATGCCAGAGATTTGACTGATCTGTTGACCCATCATTTTTTTAAAAGCACCTTTAGGTAATTGATTGAGGTATGGTTTGGCTTTTTCGAGTAACTGTGCTTTGCCATCAATACTGTTGATATTTATGCCGTTACTGATGACTTTAAGCAAAAAATCAGAAAGCGGTGTGGCCTCGTTGACAGCTTGAATGAATGCATCTTTTCCATGTCGCATAACAAAGCTGTCTGGGTCTTCACCGGTTGGTAAAAATAAAAAATCGATAATTTTATGATCTAAGTATAAGGGCAGTGATGTGTTAAGGGCTTTTTCTGCTGCTTGTACGCCAGCCGAGTCACCATCAAAACAAAAAACAATGCGATCCCAAACTTTAAATAAATTGCTGATGTGTTGGGTCGATGTTGCGGTACCTAATGTGGCTACTGCATTGTTAACTCCATGTTGATGCAGGGCAACTACATCCATATAACCTTCAACCACCAATACATAGGATTCATTGCTGTGCTTACGGGCCAAGTGCAAGCCATAGAGTTCATTTCCTTTGTGAAATAGATCTGTTTCTGGTGAGTTTAGGTATTTGGGTTTTTGTTCTGCTTCAACAGCTCGCCCGCCAAAAGCAATGACCCGACCACGTTTATCGTGAATCGGAAACATCAGCCTGTTGCGGAACTTGTCGTAAGTTCGTTGTTGATCGTTTTGGGTTGTAAGACCCGTGCGTTTCAACAACTCATGTTCACTCTGATCATACCGCTTAATCAATGCATCCCATTGATTGAGGGCATAACCCATTTGAAATGTCTTGCAGGTTTGACCAGAGATACCTCGGTTTTTTAAATAATCAATGACAGCAGGTGTGTTTTTTAATTGTTGTTGAAAAATGCGGGTGGCTTTTTCTGTTACAGCATATAAGTTGGTTTTGGGTTTGTGACCAGTATGATTTTCTGTGCTAGGTACTTGCATACCAGCTAATTGAGCCAAATCTTTGACTGCATCAACAAAATCTAAGCCTTCATATTCCATTAAAAAACCAATGGCGCTGCCATTTTTTCCGCAACCAAAACAGTGGTAAAACTGTTTTTGTTGACTGACTGTGAATGAAGGTGTGTTTTCTGAATGAAATGGGCACAAGCCAGAATAGTCTTTGCCAGATTTTTTTAGTTGAACGCGAGCACCTACCACATCATGAATGTCAATTCGGTCTAATAAAGTCTCAATAAATTCATTGGGGATGGATGCCACAGTTTATTATAATATCAAACTGTTTATTTTACATGAAAGGTGCTTTAGGACAAGGCCGCCTTAACAATTTGACTGACTTGTCCCATATCGGCTTGGCCTGCCACTTTGGCTTTGGTCAGGCCCATGACTTTGCCCATGTCTTGCATGCCTTTGGCGCCAGTCTCTGTTATGATTGTCTGAACCATGTCAGTAACTTCCTGAGTAGAAAGTTGTGCTGGCATGTATTTTTCAATGATACCGATTTCAGCCAATTCTTTTTGTTGTAAATCCACTCGGTCCGCTTGAGCAAATTGTTCGGCGGCATCCTTGCGCTGTTTAATCATTTTAACCACAATAGACAGCACGTCTGCATCACTCAGCTCTCGACGCTCATCAACTTCAACTTGTTTAATAGCTGCTGTTAACATGCGAATTGTGCCAAGAGTTTCTTTATCCTTGGCTTTCATGGCTGTTTTCATGTCATTAGTGACTTGTGCTTTAAGTGACATGCGTCAATTCCTGGCTGGTTATTACTTATGGCTCAATACATTCTGCGTGGAATGCCTTCTTTGGCAACACGCCTTTGTAGGCGTTTTACTGCTGCAGCTTTCTTGCGTTTTCTTTCTTGAGTAGGTTTCTCGTAGTACTGACGTTTACGTGATTCTGCTAATACACCTGCTTTTTCGCAAGCGCGTTTGAAACGTCTTAATGCGAAATCAAACGGTTCGTTGTCTCTAACTTTTACACTAGGCATAAGTTTTTTGTCTCCAAATGATTGCCAATCTAGGCTAAATCTGTATGTTTAAGCCGCTCTAAAGAGCTGCCTGTAAAAAGACCGCGTATTTTAAGGCTTTTAAAGTTAATTGCAAAGGTAAAATCAATTTTTTTTGAAT
>CALLLZ010000231.1 GCA_938008005.1 uncultured Marinicella sp.
TGAGTAAGCAGATAAAAAAATGATTTATTTACCCGGTAGTCAAAATAACAGTTCTAATTGGTTCTGAGTTTGAAGAATCAGGTGATCGAGTTATTTTTTTTACATCTGGTGGAATTTATTGCTTGACAGTTTTACTCGAAGCGGTAAAATGCGCTTCTCATGTCAAGTATGACCTTTATTGACATGATGTACCAATTTTCCCCGGTAGCTCAGCTGGTAGAGCGGGTGACTGTTAATCACTAGGTCGGCGGTTCAAGCCCGTCCCGGGGAGCCAAATTAAAAAAACCGTTGATAATTAGGTATCAACGGTTTTTTTTTGCCTGTTTATATGAGCGCCCTTTTAGGGTGTTATCAAGATTAAAAGAACTGAGTAAATTAGAGTGTTGAAGCGATACATTGATGAAATTTTACAAACCATCATGTAAAATAGCTCGCTTTATTTAAATTGAATATCCATTGGAATAATTAAATATGGCTTTAGAAGATTACGATGATTACGAACAAGAACAGATTGTCAAGGAATGGCTGGGCAATAACTGGTTGACCATATTAGCCGGGATTGCCATTGGAATTGGTAGTTTGTGGGGGTATGGACAATGGCAAAACTCAAAAATAGTTCAGTCAAGCCAAGCAGCCACTGAATTTGCTGAATTAGAGGCCGCTTTAGCGATCAGTGAAAGTGCAGATACCAATCAATTAATAAATGATTATGAAACTGAGTTTGGTAGTAATATATATACCATTCAAGCACGCTTGCAAGCTGCATCTAAAATGGTTGAAGCGAATGAGATCCCAGCTGCCAAAGCTCAGTATCAAGCATTGATAGCAGCCAAGCCTGATAAGTCCATAGCTGAAATGGCGCGTTTACGTTTAGCCAGGTTGTTGGTTGCTGAAGGTGATTACAGTTCAGCTTCAACAGAATTGGGTTTGGTGCAATCCAAAGCTTATCAAACCATTGTTGAAGAAGTTATGGGTGATATTTATGTTGCTCAAGGTAATCACGATAAAGCTCAAGACGCTTATCAACTTGCTTTGAACGAAGGTGAAGGTTATTCTGGCAAGCAAATTATTGAAATGAAATTAGCTGACATCAAAGTCATTAATTGAGTCGTCAACTGAAATACATCAATCCATAACTGATCAAACAAAGAGGCACTGATGAAACGTTTTCCCCTGTATTTAGCGCTGTTGGCCCTTGTGGCTTGTGGTAATAACAAAGATGAAGTTAAACCCAATGAACTGGTTGATGTGGCTGAGCAAGGCACAGTCAAAACATTGTGGAAACGTCAATTTAAACCATCTGAAAAAGCGTTTGGTTATAAGCTGATTCCAGCTGAACAAAACGGCAATCTATTTGTAGCTACCCAAGGTGGTAAAGTTTTCAGCCTTAATGCAGAAAATGGAAATACTAACTGGGAGAGCGATTTAGGTACTGAAGTTAGTGCTGGACCGGGTGTCAGTGAAACTGTTTTGGTGGTGGCGGGTCCAGAAGGACAGGTAGTGGCGATGGACATAGATACTGGTACGACTCTATGGGAAGCCAGTGTGTCATCTGAAGTTTTGAGTCCTCCAGTAATTGATCGTAATAAAGTGGTGGTTCGAACCCAAGATGGTCGGATTTATGGCTTTTCAATTCAAACGGGTGAACGCGAATGGAGTTTCGATACCAATATACCTAATTTAACATTACGTGGAAACAGTACGCCAATTGCCAAAGGCGGTCGAGTTTATATTGGTTTTGACAACGGTAAAGTAGCTGCTCTGAACATTGTTGATGGAACCGTGCTGTGGCAACAGAATGTAATTAACAGTCAAGGTAAGACTGAAATTGATCGAATTGCTGACATTGATGGTGATATTGATGTGGTGGCTACTGATTTATATATATCCAGTGCGGCTGATAAAACCATGTCAGTGGCCACTGAGTCAGGGCGTGCTTTATGGAGTCAAAATATTGGATCAGTGACGGGTGTTACTGTATCTAGACGCTCTTTATACTTAACTGATAATAAATCTGTTGTACATCAGCTTAATAGAACAGATGGTTCTAGAGGTTGGACACAAGAACAATTGTTGAATCGCAACTTGACCAAACCGAGTTTTTATTTGGGTGATTTGGTGGTTGGAGATTATGAAGGTTATGTACATTTTATTGTTGGCGTTACTGGGAAGCTAATTAACAGAGCTCGTGTTGGTGGTGATTATTTTTACCATTCACCTGTGGTTGTTAGTGATGTGATTTATGCATACAACTATGATGGCACACTCAGTGCTTTGCAGTTGAGCAAGTAGTGAATGAGTCCATATGACACCAATCATAGCTATAGTTGGCCGTCCAAATGTTGGTAAATCGACACTCTTCAATGCATTAACCAATACCCGTGATGCCCTCGTGGCTGATATGCCAGGCTTGACCAGAGATCGTCAATATGGCGAGCTAGAGTTGACAGATTTTCAAGCAACTCTTGTTGACACTGGTGGTATGTTGGGAGATGAGGGTGCCCTAACCGAACTGATGGATCAACAAATTATTCAAGCCATTGATGAAGCGCATTTGGTACTTTTTGTAGTCAGTGCAAGAGATGGTTTGGTAGGAGATGATGAGCGTATATTAGAACGTATTCGCATGGCCACTAAACCCATCTTGTTGTTAGTTAACAAAGCTG
>CALLLZ010000232.1 GCA_938008005.1 uncultured Marinicella sp.
AGTGGCAGTATTACCCGCAGCATCTTCGATGGTGGCTTCTTCATCACCATCCACGCCGTTTTGACCAACTGTAGCAGTACAAACCACTTCATTGCCAGCCTCAGCAGCACAAGCATAACCAGGGATGGTTATGGTTGCACCGGTTTCAACACCAGTACATGTGGCTGTAACTACAGTGCCGTTATTGGCAGGGTCAGGTGTGATAGAACAGACTGGCGCAGCAGGTGCTGTGGTATCAATACCAATCGTTATGGTGTTTGCGACAGATGTATTGCCGTTAGAAGACGCAGTTGCCATTAATGCGTTATTGCCATCAGCCAATGCTGGTAAAATCTCGCATGACCAAGCACCAGTAATCACATCTGCAGTAGTGGTGCAAGTTTCACCATTTGGACCAGTTATTGTTATGGAAGCACCAGGGTCGGCTGAGCCTGAAATCGTTGGTGTTGAGTCATTACCACTTGAACCATCAACAGGCGAAATTATATTGGGGGTCGAAGGTGTATAATTGTTTTGGTTATGAACAAGAGCTAAATATGCGAATAAATTTAAAGTAAAATGATCTTGATCAGTGTTGTTACCATTCCCTGCTGAGATGCCGGTTGTTATGACGTCTACATCACCAAGAAAAACAGCGTGACCAATACCCGCTGTACGATCTAAAACAGTTGCTTGACTGATATCGGCTGTATCTGTAGCAAGGATGGTTGCGCCAGTCGTGTTGTTGTAATATGTTTTTTGATTGGCAGTAGTTAAAACAGATGCTGTGCCAAAAGGCCCATTAAAAATTGGATGTGAAACTCCAGTGGTATTGGCTGTCCAGCTGGTAGCAGTAGATATGGATGTGCTATGACCAAATTTAAAAGCAAAAGCATTGGCTTGACTGGTTTCAGCAAAAGCCAATAACGTTCCACCGTCGTCTTCGACCCAATTTTGCATCGCAGTTCGTTCTGCTTGTGAAATATCTCCATCTGGAACAAAACCTTTGAAAAAGACTTCACACCCGTTCGTTTGTAAACTGGCTACAGTGATTGAATCTCTTGCGCCAAATCCATCAACAATGTTGAACGTGATTGGTTCTATGCCAGAAGGTGGGCTGAAATTTGAAGCATTCAAAAGTTTTGCTCTTAAGTCGACGCCCCCTGTTCCATTCAGAGTGCGATCAGAGCCTCGTCCATTGGCATCAATACTACAGATAGTAATATTTTGACCTACAGCATAGGAATGTTCTGAATGAAAAAGCAGTAACAGAAATGTTACAGCCACACACGACAGTAATTTTAATTTACACATAATTTATCACACACTTTTATTTAATAATAAATGACTTATATCATGAAAATACGGTTTGTAAACCTTGCTAGAGCGACAGAGCCTCTAAACTGATTGTAAGTTTACTTTTGTTAACATTTCTGAGTCTTTGTTATGTAGATAAAGTTCTGCTGTATAAACTCAACTGACAAACTGTGTCAGGCCGTGGTTTGCAAGACAGCATTGGGAGATCAATTGTGTGGAACAAGTTGGATTAAATTCTTGTCATATCCTTCATCAACTGCAATTTGTATCAGTTGCTCTAGTGTTTGTTGCTTGATTTGAGGTTTTCTGGCCATGATCCAAATGTAGTCTCGTTTCGTTCTTCCAATAATGGTATATTGATATGTAGGGTCAACATAAACAATAATGTATTCAGATTTGAATGGCCATATGAATTGCATCTTCCATTCGGCATTGGATGAATCTTCCGTTACAAAACCAGTGGGGTTATATTGCTTTTTGGGTCCAGTGAAGCTGTCTTTATTGAAAGAGAATGTGGTGTCAATGATATCAGATTCCCGGCGACTATAGCTTTCAATGGCATTGTGTGCACCTTTCTCAATAAAGGTAGGTATATTGGCAATCACATACCAGTCTCCCATAAATGAATCTAAATTAACTTGTTGAGCCATTCTGATGGGCGGGCCTTGGCGACATGATTGAAATGCGAATAATGAGATAACAATGATCACACATATACTGATAATTTTTTTCATGTAAAACTGAATGTTAAATCATGTATTTTATTATCCAAGCTGTGAAAATTGGGTCAAGCGTATTAATTAATCTTTGAGATTCGAATGACTGATCAGATTCAAGTGTTTTGGAATGTACAGAGATCTTTATGTAATAATTCAGATGAATGAAAATGATGGGTATCGGGTCTTCTAAGATCTTACAGCAGATACACAACGGAATAGGTGGACTTAGGTGATCAAAACAATACAGAAATGGCGAAAAAATAAATACAGTGCAATGTTAATGGATGCTGGGTTGATATTCCTGGTACTCATGGCTTTTTCATGGTGGCAAAATCGGGGAACTTTAGCCGCCGATAATCAACCGGCGCCAGATTTTAAACTACAATCTTTAGATGGGGCCACATACCAATTGAGTGATTATAAAGGCAAAGAAGTTTTGGTTTATTTCTTTGCACCGTGGTGTTCAATTTGTCGTTTATCAGCAGATAACCTCAATGATTTACGGGCTGATCGCGCAGAAGATGAATTGTTGATACTGATGATGGCTTTATCATATGAAGGTAGGAAAGAAGTTGAAGAGTTCGTATCTGATTTAGAGTTAACTGTTCCAGTTTTACTCGGTTCAGAGCAACAAATGGCAGATTACCAAATCACGGGTTTTCCTACATACTATGTGATTAACGAAACAGGTAAGTTAGCCTCTCGTTCTATGGGTTATAGTACTGAATTAGGTATGCGTGTTCGTACTTGGTGAGAGTTGTTAGGTCAAAGTATATCTATCAACTCAAACACAGCTTTACCCACAGCCATTGAAACCTTATAATTTCCGCTTTAAATCTAAACCACAACCTCAGAATTGTCTGATGGAAAATCAATGACTGAATATAATCCACAACAAGTAGAACTACACGCTCAAAAACTTTGGGAAGAGCACAAATCATTTGAAGTTAAAGCTGACGACGACAAAGAAAAGTATTACTGTCTCAGTATGTTTCCTTATCCCAGTGGTAAGTTACACATGGGACATGTTCGCAATTACACTTTAAGTGAAGTCATTGCTCGTTATCAGAAGATGCAAGGGAAGAACGTGTTACAACCTATTGGTTATGATGCTTTCGGCTTACCAGCGGAAAATGCCGCCATTAAACACAAAAAGGAGCCAGCTGAATGGACCTATGCCAATATGGAGGAAATGACCGCTCAATTTAAACGTTTGGGTTTTGCATTTGATTGGTCACGTGAATTGGCCACTTGTAAACCTGGTTATTACCGCTGGGAACAGTGGATGTTTGTCAAATTATTTGAA
>CALLLZ010000233.1 GCA_938008005.1 uncultured Marinicella sp.
CTGACACAAAAAATCATAACTCCTGTTAATGAGCCTCTGATTTATTCAAAATTTTCTGACTTTGATAATTTCTAAAGGTCACCAATAGTAACGGCTTACCTTTGGTTGGAGCAACTGAACGCTTAAAGCCAAACAGAAAAATAAGAATAGATCTGGATCCACTTAGGTTCAGTCAGCCCATTGCAAATACTTCATACCCTGTTCAAAAACCACATCAACAGGAATACCAGCATCATTGATGCGTTTCAAGGAACGTGCTAACTGATCATTAATATGGCCCTTTTTAGCAAACCATTGTTTAACGCCAGCATAATCACCTGTACCTTGATGAGTCAATATTTTTTCTGACAACGATGTCACGGCTGCTGACATTTTCATCGCATCAACCGAATAATGACCTGTTTTCTCATCAAAACTAAAAGCACCAGTTTCTGCGAAATAGTTGAAACGCAATAAGTTTGCCACACCATGGGCTGAACTTGAACCAAACCTCACTGATCGAAAGATACCAGCCATAAACGTGGTGTAATAATCCATCATTTCACCTTCTTCCAATTCGCCAAGTTTATATAACTTCTCAACCATATATAAACCTAAAATATCAGCTTTTCCTTCTTCAATAGGTGAGGCAAACTCTTTCAATGCTGTTCTGACCATGCCTTTATCGTTAATGGTATTTTTAACACCTAGGCCATGCGCCACTTCGTGAAACATAGTATTGGCAAAGAATGCATTGAAAGTCACATACTTGCGTTGTGTCGGAGCCACCAATTCATTGGCAATGGGTACCAAGATTTTTTCGAACTTAGCCTGCATTACATTTTTCAATTGTAAACGGCGAGTACCCTTTTCTAACTGCACACTTTCATCATTAGGCAAATTGATGGCGATGGTTTTACTGCCTGCATTTGAATGACCCGCATAATAAATCGCATCATATGCGTTCAGATCAGAATCTGTACCTGGTATCTCTGTTTTGAACACATCACCAACCGGAAGTTCTGCTTGAAGCTGGGGAAGAAATGCGGCGAATTTAGCCAGCTTTTCACTCCATGCCAGATCTTTTATCAAAACATAAGCTTCATAAGCTGCTTTATAACCAAACAATTGGTCTTCATATGTTTCGATAGGCCCTATCACCAGCTCAATTTTATTACTCTTCATATCCATCCAAGCCAAGTCTGATGCTTTAAATTCATCATTAAGTAAAGCTTTGGCACGCAATGTTAAATACTTTTTAAACCCTTCATCTTCTGCCAAGCTTGCGGCTTGATTTAACAAAGCCGAAGCTTGTTTTAATTGTGTAGCGTAAATATGATGAAACGGACTGAACGTTAACTCGCCCTTTGCATCACGAAAAACCTGAGTGTATAAACCTTTCATTGCTTCTTTAGCGTTAGCTTCAAAATCTATTTTATTCAAATCTTTAGGGTAATAATTTGCACCAAGAAACTTAGGTCCATAGCCATCAATAAAAGTTTTATCCCCATCTAAACGATCCCAAGGGCCGTAATTGATATCTGCAAATTTTCGTAACTGCTGATTCTTAATTCCGTCCAAGAAAGTTTTTTTAGGGCCATAACTTTGTAACCAAAATAACTCATCCATAATCTTTGCTGCATCAATCAACAATGGCAACATGCTCCTTTGATTCATGGATAAATGAGATACATCTGTGGTTAATCTAAAGGTTGCATATTTGTTAAGTAAATTTTCGTGACTTTTTTTAATGGGATCTTTTAATGGATCTTTTTGGTAGGCCACATACTTTCGATCATCCATATCCTTTGTTTCTTGTTTTACTTTATTAACTTGTTGGTTATCTATATTTTGCTCTTCGCAAGCAAAAAGTGTTACAGTCATCAACGTCAATAAAATTAATTTAAAGAAGCTATTCATGGTTCATCTCCAGTTTGAATTGTTTGGTAGTGTTGTTCTATAAATTCTGCAATGTGTTTAATCTGATAATTAAATTGTTTGGGCTTTGACATAATTTTCGCAAAATTCTCTCGTATAAAACTTACCTTCGCAACAAAGTCGCCTTGGTCATTACTTTTATAAACAAAACCCTTATTGTAATTAGCCGCTAACCATTGCATACCAGAACCTGCCGTATCAGGCACCAAAATGATTCTATCGTGATACATGGCTTCTATCAACACCACGCCAAAAGACTCAGCACGGTCATCGGAAGCCATACAAAAAATTTCACAACTTGCCAATAGAGCATGAGCCTGCGACCATTCAACTGCCCCTAAAAGTTCAACACTTTCAGCCAATCCCAATTCTATAATTTGATCGTTTAGCTCTTGATACAGCCCGCCCTCTCCAACCACCAATAATTGAGTATCTAAAAGCGCAGACATGGCATCAATTAAAAATTTTTGGTTCTTATAAAATGTCAAGCGACCTATATGCAACAACCGCAATTGATTGGCTTGCCATTTTTGTTCAGTTTCCTGAAAAACTAATGATGAAGCACTTAACTCTAATTGATCTATTTCTGCGCTGGCCATCCCCAATGGTATCACCTTGGCTTTACTGGCATATTTACTCAATTGCTTGGAGTGGTTGGCATAGGTTTGAGTCGAAACCAACAAACTACTTGCACGTTTAATCAACAGTGACTCCAATGGTTTAATGAACCAATAAATAAGCTTCATCATTACAGAGCTGCGGGTGGTAACCATATCAGAATGCCAACTGATAACCCAAGGAATACTGAACGTAGATTTGTGTAATAACAACTTAAATAAACTTGGGTTTGGCCAATGTAAATGAATCAAGTCAGGTGATTGTTCTTTGATGATATCTTTTAGCTGGCGCCCAAAACCAAGCATGATTGGGGTAAATAACAACGGCTTCAATGATTTTTGCCTGATCAGTTGAACACCCTTCACCACTGTCTTTGTCGTTTTTGAAGTTAAATTTTGCCACTGATGATTGTGTACCCAAACAGTAACTTGATGGCCTTTTTTTGCTTGCTCTTCGGACAAATCACGTAAATAATTTTCCATACCACCATGATAAGGTGGATAGAACTTACCGATGTGGAGGATTTTCATAGGCAGTAAAAAATTACCTATGGCTCTAGTCTATTTTTTTGGCTTTCTTCTAGAATCGCCATTTTTTGAGTCAGTCTCCTGATTTTACGTTCTTTCTGAGTTAAAGCCATATCCATGGTGAGCATTCTAACCAAAATTAAACTAACAGATAAAACCAATAATAAAGTCGGGGGATAAGTGATACCCACTTGAGCAGCTGCCCAATCTATAATTTGAGGAAATATGGAAAGTACAATTGCACACACTGCAACCAATAACCACCAAGTAGCATAAGGGCCATGCATTTTACCTCTGCGCACCAAGTATAAAATACTGATCGACAACAGTGCGCCGATAATAAGAATTGTGATGTTTGTCATTTAGCTGTCCGCTTTCCGATATTGGCAATACATAAAGTGGTGGTTTGTACCATATATTTCAA
Source organism: uncultured Marinicella sp. (assembly GCA_938008005.1). Taxonomy (GTDB): domain Bacteria; phylum Pseudomonadota; class Gammaproteobacteria; order Xanthomonadales; family Marinicellaceae; genus Marinicella. Next base: position 3,487 of record CALLLZ010000233.1, read on the forward strand.
TACCACCAACCAAGAACTGAATACACGAGACTTTCCATCACTGCGATCGTGCATTTTAACAGGAACTTCTTTGATAGTTAATCCTGCGCCTAAAAGTAATAACAACACACCCACATCTTGATAATCCAGCATGCTGGCCTGTCGAGAAGACAATACTTTAATGGCTCTTTTATCGTACAACCTAAAACCCGAAGTTAAATCTTCTATTTTAATGTGGGTAAGCAATTTGAAAAAATTCCAAGCCAATTTTTTTAAGCGGCTAAGTCTAGATGGGAAAGTTCCTATCACAACATCAGCCTGGCTGTTTACGTACAAATCCATCAATTTTTCAACTTCACGAGGTAAATGTTGTCCATCGGCATCCATGGTAATAACCAAATCATAATTCATTCTTTGGGCATACCTTATACCCGTTTGAGTAGCGCCCCAAGCACCCAATTGCAAAGGTAATGTCAAACACTGAAGACCCAAACCGGTTACCACCTCGGCGGTACCATCAAAGCTGGCGTCATTCACCACAACAATATCATAGCTGACGGCATCAATCAGCAGGGGTAACAATTTTGTGAGATTTTCTGCCTCGTTGAAAGCAGGAATCACAATAAGTGTCTTCATAACCAATATAATGAATTAAAATAGATCACACGTTATATATCAAGTACACCTGCATGTGGTGTTTTTTTTTAACTTTTTACACCCTATTCTATGACTAAACGGTGACCGATTCTATGACCAGCTCTATTCAAGTTATTCATGATCTATTCCAGATTAAAGGCGGAGGTGAGCGTTTAATACAAACTTTGTGTCAAGGCACAGGTGCAGATTTGCTTACTGCACACATTGGCCAAGACACCTTTGATTTATGCCAACTAACTGGCCAAGTTCAAAATTTAAATGCACTGAGCAGCATACATGGCATCAAAACTTGGAGCCTGGCGCGGGCTTTCAAAAAACACCAACCCCGGCATAACAATTATCAACAAATCATTTACAGTGGCGTAGCCAGCCCTTTAGCTGTGTATAAATACCCCGCAGCAACAAACATATTCTATTGCCATACACCGCCTCGATTCTTGTACGATAAACGCCAACATTTTGCCGATGAACTCAATGTATTCAAGCGTCAGGTATTCAAAATATTGCTGCAATGGTTTAAACCCAAATATGAAACAGCAGTTGCAAAAATGGATGTAGTGCTAACCAACTCTAATTATGTGAAACAACGCATTGAAAACTCGCTGGGTATCCAAGCCAAAGTGATATATCCCCCCTGTGACACCCAACATTTTAAATGGATGAGTGCTGGTGATTACTTTTTATCTATGGCCAGGCATGATGAACTTAAAAGAATCGATTCAATCATACAAGCTTTCAAGAAAATGCCAGATAAAAAACTCATTGTTGCATCAGGCGGACATATGACCCCTCAATTAGTTAAGCTAGCAGCAGATAGTCCAAATATCACATTCACTGGCTGGCTGGACGAACTACAATTGCTTAACTTACTGGGAAATTGTTTAGCCACTGTATATCTGCCTATTGACGAAGACTTTGGCATGTCTCCAGTTGAATCAATGTCAGCAGGTAAACCAGTCATCTGTTCTGATCATGGTGGCTTACTGGAGTCAGTTATAGATAAGGAGACTGGCTTTTTTATTAACAATGATGATTTAATCAATGATCTCATTGATAAAGTTTCAAACTTAAGTCCTGAACAAGCCAAAGCCATGCGCCCAGCTTGTGAGTCAAGGGCTCAAGCATTTGACACAAACGTTTTCATGAGAAAATTTAACAAATACCTATAAAAGTTGCGACCCTTTTGTTAAGAATTAAGTCTTATTAGGTATATTATTTAAAAACCTAAATGAGATTTTGAGCTATTTTAACCAAAACATAGATGAGATAACAAAAAAACTGGTACTCAAGGGCCAGCAGCAAGCTTGCCGTCAGGTTTACGATGCTTTCTCAACGCCAGTTTATAATTTAGCCTATAGAATGCTTCAAGACATTGATGATGCTCAAGACGTGATGCAAAATAGCTTCATTACCGCATTCCAGAAGATCACACAATGGTCTGGTCATTCAGCTTTTGGTTTTTGGTTACGTCAAATTGTGGTCAATCAATGCTTAGATCAAATCAAGAAAAATCATCAACAATTAACTATCGAATCACAACAACATGTCGATTTAAGTCAGAAAATTCAGTATGACTATCAACACGACTTGAACTTTATGTTGGCCAAATTACCACCCTTATCACGTTCGGTGCTCTGGCTTTATGAAGTAGAAGGCATGACTCACTTAGAAATTGCGGACCTTTACCAAATGTCTACAAGTTTTTCCAAGTCACAATTAGCAAGGAGCAAACAACTGCTGGCTAAATGGCTCCAAAACCAGGAGAAAAACCATGAACAAAGTTTATAAACCTTCCGTCAGTGAACACCTAAAACAGCACCCTCAAATGCTTCCGCCCAAAGATGGCTTTGATAGCATAATGGATCAGGTTCACCAACACAAAAGACAACGCAGTTTCAGAATACCTGCAATAGCAGCAGCTGTTTTGGCAGCCATCATGCTGTGGCAGCTACCTCATTTAAGAAAAACAACTGACAATCAATATAACTACATTCAGTCAAGACAATTGGATTTGTTGACTGAAAAAGTCGCTATGATCGAATATGTGGTCCGCAAGGAAGTGATCAATCACTCAGCACCAGGCTCACAGATCATAGAACAAATGATTTCCATGGAAAACTGGCTGGATCAATTGGATATTAATATCGCGCAAACCGATGAACCCAACCAAAAACTCGAGTTATTGCATGCCAAACTCGAAATCCTCGACGATCTTGTGGCTTTGCACAAAAGGTATAAGCCACAAGACCAAAAACAAGTCATTTAAATATTTACACAGGTGAAATAATGCAAAATAAAACAAAGTTAAATACGCTCTTCTTTGCTGGCCTAATGGGCTTAACTAACATCACATGGGCCATTCAAAATACCGAAAACAACAGCGTTAATGTAAATGTAGCTGACGGTGAAGGGAAAGTCTTCATTGTTAATGGTGTTAATGGTAACAATAAGACCATAGAAGAATCATTTACAGTCAATGCTGATACTGATGTTGATGCCTTGGTCCAAGAAATATTAACCAAACATGGTGTTGACCAAGGAACAAGCAGCAAAACCCATAAAATAACTCAAATGATGAATCATCACGGTAAAAACATGGTTTGGGTACAAAAAAATGATAACGTAGACATCAACTTAGAGAATGGTCAAGCAACCGTGGTCATTAGTAAAGACAACAATGGAGAAATTGAAACCATTGAACAAACCATTGAAATTGATTCAGATACTGATATCAATACCTTGATAGATGATTTGATGGTTGAACATGGTATTGAAATTGACAATACTGGGGTTCATCGAAAAATAATTAAACTGGATAAACACTTCACCCAAATTGACAGCGACAAGCCTAGAATGGGATTTATGGCCAATGTACAAGACGATGGCTGGAAAATAATTTCAATTGTACCAGCCAGCGGCGCTGCTGAAGGCGGGCTACAAAAAGGCGATTTGGTGATAAGTATCGATGGCCAAAGCACTGCAAAGGACGGTTTAGGTTTAACCGAATTTATTGGCATGGATAAGAAAATTGGTGACATCAGCAAAGTATTGGTATTGCGTGATAACCAACAAATCCATTTAGATGTAGAGGCAAAAGTCATTGATTCACCTGACATCATCATGGAAATGAATGGTGGAAACAAATGGTTTACGTCTTCTGGTAATGACTTCAAATTCAATACCGGCGACTTAGATGGAATGTTTGAAGGTTTGCATGTTGATGTCGAACATTTAGATAAAATGATAACAGGTTTGGGGGATAAAGAAATTCGCGTTGTTACTACCAGCGATGCCGATGCCTATTTCTTCTCTGGAAGCAAAATGAACCAATGGCTTGGGAATAAACACCATTTTTCAACAGTAACTGAATCATTAGGTAAATACTTTGGCACCACGAAAGGTGTTTTGGTTTTGGAAGTTGAGCATAATAACAAACTAGGACTCAAAGATGGTGATGTGATTCAAGCCATTAATGGTGAAGATGTTCAAACACCCAAAGATGTGATTAAAATTATGTCAGGCTTTAAATCTGATGAATCTTTTGAAATAGAAATCATCCGCGAAAAAGAAACCATTTATTTAGAGTCTTAATGTTGTCAACAAGGAAAGCCCTGTGGGGCGTCCAGAAAATTTTGAATACATCAAGGGTTTCCTTACGTTCTCTCTTTTGATAGAATACGCGCTCCTCAGTGAATATGACTCAAATCTTTGAGTCATATTCACAAGAATAACATTCTAAATGGACGCGTAGCTCAGCGGGAGAGCACCTCGTTGACATCGAGGGGGTCACTGGTTCAATCCCAGTCGTGTCCACCACTCACAACCATCAAACGTCAATATTTTTAACGACAAAATGTTGTTAAACTTAAACTGATTTCTCGTAAGCTTCTTTAACCCAAGCCATTAATTCATCATCAATGTCAGTAATGTCAGTTAGCTGAACGCGATGGGTACACATACTCCCAAACGGTCCGGAATCTCCCAATCGATCTGTATTGGCTTTGCCCTTTAACTTCAAACCTAAGTCTATCCTGGTTTTAGTGGCCGGTTTAATCAAAACAAACTGATGCTTACGTATGAGGCTCACAGCCGCTTTTTTGGGTGTTATAGTAATGTCATCACCTAATGGCTCTACCTTTGTCATAAGTTGCTCATATATGGGTTTGAGATGCTCCTTGCCTTTGTATTGGTTATTCACCAAATCAGCGGCATCATGCGAAGCTGCATCCGACTCGCGTGCTTTGTGCACCACAAAATTAGCAAATCCATAAGTAAAACCATGTTCAGTTTTAAGAAAGTCAATCATCGCTTTGTGCTTTTCAAGTCCTGACTTTTTCACCTCAGCTATCCAGTGTTTTAAATCATTACCTGTCTTTTCTTTTAAGCCTTTTTCCATTTTCCACCTCTGATCTAAAAAAACTATTGTTATAAATCCATATTCACATGGCACCGATTATGGCACCCATAATTGTCATTGCTATCACACAGTATCCCGCGTTAATTAAAAATGCCTTCAATGACTTTTGTTCAAACAAATACAATATACCCAACAAAGTTGCTGTCCAACCGAATCCAGCAAAAAAACCCGCCAACACCCCAACCATCACTCCTGCATCAACACCGATAAACATCGCCAGATTTAAGGCAGCAACAAAAGTCAATACAAAAGACAAACCAAATACCTTAGGCATATTTCTATCTGTCAGCTCATTCTCAGTGAAGCCAAACTCATTCATCCATGCCTTACCAAATATCGGTCCATACCACAAACCACCTAATACAAAAAAGCCAACCACAGCTGCCAGTAATACTGACAACCAATTAAGCTGACTGAATGTCATTGTTAAATCCATAATTGTTTCCGCTTAAAATTTTCAATTTATATAAAATAACGCAACAGTTATAGTAAAAAATTAACCTCTAGGGGTTTCTCATCAACTCACTTATCCAATGCAAAGAAATTAGGTTCATCATTTTGAAACTCACGTTTGATAAACTCGGTTGGATTAAACCCAGAAAAGTGTCGAAACTCTTTAATAAAGTGCGATTGATCTGAATAACCACATTGAAAGGCCACATCAGGCCAGTTGATATGCTGTTTCTGTTGTATTTTTTGTAAAATATCATTGAATCGTAACATACGCTGGTAATATTTAGGTGTCAGACCTATGTACTTCTTAAATTGGTCAATCAAATGCTTCTGAGTATTTGGATATTGCTCAATGACTTCCTGATATTTAACCACTGGTTGCTTCTGTAACTCTGATAGAAAGTCAATCAACTCAGCTGGCGGCATTAGGTTTTTATCGAAACGGCCTTCCAACCACTTTTCACCAATAAGGAATTTATCCTCTGAGGTTTCAGCTGTTTTAAAGGCTTCATGTAACACAAGAATTTCATGACCAAAAACCTCTTCTGCTGGAATCACACGGTCATTCAACTCACAGATCAAGGTATGAACGAATGGTAAGGCACCATAGGATTTAAATTGAAATACAAACATCTCTGAATTTGGGTGTGCAGATATAGACAAATAGTTTTCATGTACGCCAGAGACCCAAACCTTTTCAAAACTGGCTATAGGCTCAAGTGTTTTATTGTCAAAAGTATGGCGTCTTATTCCATCGAGTTCAAAAATAACAAACACATGCCCAGTTGGTATAACTCGTTCTATTGAGTGATCTGGCATAAACCCTTTAAAATGAAACATCGACTCTACATAACTCACCAAAGGTTCTTTAAACTGATGGGTATTGAAAATCATTAATAAATTTTACCACTTAATTTAAACAAAAAAAAAGCCCTTCTTTAAAAGGGCTTTTACTCAAAATTAAAGAAGCTGTTTTATTCAAAACCGCTCTCGAATATCAAGTCTAAATCGACCACACAATTAACCGTAACTTCTACAGTAGCTGTCGACCCACCATTTAATGTATAAGTAAAATCATCAGTTGGACTACCATCATTACAATAATCCATCTCTGGTGTATATGTAACAAATGCACCACCTGTACCAATAACCACCGAACCATTTGCTGGCTGAGTTACTGATTCAACTAATTGGGGCCCACCATCTGGATCAGGGTCATTATCCAGTACATCAATGAATGCGTTTTGCACATTTTCATCAACAGCCACGGTATCTGTTGCTGCAGTTGGCAAAACATCAATACACGAAACAGTGACCTGTACTTGTGCAGTAGAACCACCGTTCAGAGTGTAACTAAAATCATCGGTTGGTGTACCGTCATTACAATAATCCATATCAGGGCTATATTCGACATTCAAACCATTTACACCAATAACAACAGTTCCATTAGTTGGCTGAGTAACTGAACTAATGAATTGATCACCACCATCAGGATCTGTATCGTTAAGTAAAAGGCTTAACACATTATCAATACTATTTTCATCGACAGTGACCAAATCGGTTACCGCTGTTGGTGCTTGATCAACACCCCAATCTCCAACTGGATAGAACGTCGGTCCACCTGTCTTACACAACAAGGCAGCACCTCCTTGACTAACTGGTACATCTGTAACCGCTGCACGATACCAAAATACCACATCTTCTCCAACCAAACTTTCTGGTGCATTACTTCCACTACCAGGGACACCAACAATATTCTCTTCATCCATACCACAATCACTTAAACTGTGAGTAGGCGTATCTGCATATTCTGGCATGCCATTACCAAATAACTTGTATCTGGAAGCCATCACATCCACCTTATGATAACCTGCCCCACTTTCGTCAGCCAAGACTGCATAGTCATCAATACCACCGTCAGCTGACACACCACCTTGCCCTGCTACCACTCTATAACCACGATTGGTTACCGAATCCTTAATTAACCAAGTCACTTCATCACTGAAAGTATTGGGGTCATTTGTGGCATTAATCAGTTCTCTTAAATCCGAAAATTCCGTCGTTTGTTCAACTTCACCTGAACCATCATCAATATAAATCTTATCATCACTCATGCCATCTATATCAAAGTTAAAACGCCAGTAAGCATGATGCCAATGTTTGGTGTTATCTAATGTACCATCACTGTTACCAAAGCCAAACCTTGGTTGAATTCTACCATCCGCATGAAAAATATATCTGGCCGTATATTTATACCAAGCCGCAGCGTGATTGGTCGTTAATACCATACGATCATCATATTTTTCAACCTGAACGCCAGTAATACAGCCATTTGTTCCACTTAATCCAAATGGACAATCAAATACTGGATTAACCGGGTCAGTTGATGCATCACAGGTAGTAACAGCTGGCTTAGTAGGGTTCACAATTTGGTCAGCCTCAATGAATGATGCCGGATCATCTTTCCAGTCTCTATAACAAGTACTGGATGTATAGTTGGCGAATAACATAGGTACATGGGACCTTTCTAGAGCCAAGAATCCATTGAAGTGTACGTATCTGATCTCTAAGCTTGAACCTCGACTGTAAGAACTGTCTTCAGGAGCGAGGTAACACATTTCCCAAACAGGGTTTGCCGCATCTGGCCATGCCACATAAACTTCATCCCCAGTACAAGTTACATTGCTACCTGCATGAGAATACAACGGGATCATTAAAAAACCCAACAATAATAAATATTTCATTTTTTTCCTCTTTTTAAATGTTCCATATCAAAGACAGGATATGGTACTGTTTTATCATTTAACTTAACAATTGAATGTATGACCAATGAATTGGCGCTGCTTGAAGCCATGATATGGACACAGCGGTTACCCTTGTAACAAGGTTCATCTATTTTCTCATCCTTATAAGAAAACCCACCATATAAACTGATTGGTAACGTTTCTTCATTCAGTATTTTAATTACCTTAGGGTGAGATTTAAAAATCTCAAAAGCGGTCATCATTTCTTCTTTTGAAACCATTAAACTGTAATCAACAGAGTATTTTTCATGGTAAATTGATCCATCTGGATTTACAGTGCGGCTGAAACCTTGTTTTTTATTGTAGTTATACCCCTGCTGATATGAAAACTGCCTTCTTTCTCCATCAAGAAGAACCGTATCTTTCCACTCATCAACCAATACTTCTACAATCTTTGAATCTTGGTAAATTATATTTACCGCCGGCTGAGGTAAGTCCTCTTCTCTTTGTGGTACATACTCAATGGCAACACTGGTATTTATCCACAAAAACAACATCAAACTTCGCTTCATTACTTAATTAACCACCAAAAAGTCTAACACCATATCCACAGGTTCAGAACGCCCATATGTTTCCCACAAGTCTTTCATAAAAGCACCGCGTGATTGATCACTAGGTCCAACTGTCCAAGTTCTATCACACATTTCATTTTCTGTCTCAAAGTTATTAACCGTAGCTTCCCGATCCAAAAACTCAATATAATCTTTACTGGCAACTTGATACTTTAAAGTGACCGTAACATTGAAAGGTCCAGTTTCTCCAACGGTTGGTATTTGATAATTTGTGACATCATAGTTAACCACTTGCCCTGGGTTGGTTGGATGATCTGGATAAGTAATACCGACTGGTTTCATTTCAATATTATCTGCCCCTCTGAAACCAAGTGGTGGAATGCGGTTATCTTTAGCTATACAGTTATTAAGCACAAAGTGAAACATCTTGTCCCCGTTACCATCTTTAATTTCACACGCGGCATCAGCTGTACCGGGATCATTATCTGGGTCCTCGTTCCAAATTCCTTGTAATGATTCATATACTTTCAATTGTGCATCCTCGGTGAGTACAGCTGTATTTACATCATATGCACCACTCTCCCAAAAGACAATCCCACCTGCATTTTCTACAGCCACATGAAGCCACATTCTTCGACCTTCTGCATAGCTAGTGGGTAATTTATGTGCAGACAAGTTAGTTACTTTAACAGCTAACTCAAATTCACTGGCAGTTTGGTTCACCACGGATGTATCAACCAGCGCACTTTTATTTTGCAAGGTATCAAAAGCATACGAAGTGGTTAAATCTAATGCCGCTTTTCTGCCCGGACCTGTATCATTGGCTTCTAATTGGTCGCCATAGATTGATTTAATCACCTGGGGAATCCATGTATTCCCACCAGCAAATTGATGGGTTGCTAAATTTCCTTTTCTGCGACCATTACCATCTCCATCAAGCGGATCAAAAACACAAGCCCTGGCTTCATCACTTTGTGACTGCGGCATATGACATGTTTGGCAGCTTTCTCCCTGAGTAATCGCTGGCAAATCAATTGTGGATAAATCGTTAAAAGGGTCTCGAAAAATTAAATCAGCAAAATAGGAGTTTTTCCATTCTGAGTAAGTTCTCTCAATTGGCATGGCAATATCAGTTTCCTTTCCTTCATGCCAAAATTTTCTGGCAATCGAAAGTACCCCACCCTGTTCAATGGTAGGAGAAGAAATGTCATGGCAACTTCCACAAAACTCTGAGGACTCTATAAAACCAGAAAATTTCCAGGCATGCGGAGGTGTATTAGAGTCAGCATATTTATATGGGCCTTTTCGACAAGGGCCAAAACCACCATTATCGCAGTTTTCATCATCGACCCAAACAGAACCATTCTCCACAATTTGAGGTTCATCATTAGGGCCAGTTTCATCTAATCGGTGACAAAAATGACAGTTAACTCCGTTATAGTCATCTAACTTACCGTCTCCACTCACATGATCGCCACTCAACTCACAACCATTGGCTCCATCAATCAGGGGGTCTCCTGCAACAGCAGGTTTAACTACATTACCATTAAACCAACCTTGTGGTGCATGACATTTAAGACAAAAATCACCCACTCCAGGCAAATCATTATTCGCCACATCCAATGCAGCCCAGAACAAAGGATCCCTTGCTGCATTGGCCTTCATTGAGCCTACCCAAGTACTGTGTGGCATATTAATTTCGTCATCGCTTACATTACCACCTTTATGACAACTTGAACAATTGGTTGGTGGCGCCAATGCAAAACTCAAGCCCGGCTGAGTACCATGTGGCGTGTAATCTATCGGATTACCTGCCATAGCCTCAAAAATAATTAATAACAAAAACAGAGTAACGACAGTGGAGTGTTTTATCATTTTGAAAGGTTCTTATATAGAGTGGTTCTTTAAATTAGCGAATGATTATATAGGAATAATTCGTTAATTTCTTACACTTTTAAGAAAAAAACCAGCATTAAATTCAAAAAATTGACAGTGTTCTCAGAACTTAACTATATTTTGTGAATTATAAGATACTTACAATGTGCAATATGAGGCAAATTAATGACAAATAGAATTGTCCTTCCTCATTTATTTTTTTAATTTTACTAAGGAGAAGTACATGAATTTTTTAAAAACATTGTTAATCACCACTGCATTACTGGCTCAATCAGCATTTGCTGCCGTTAACGTCAATAAAGCAGAAGCTGAGCAAATTGCTGAAGAGCTAAAAGGAATTGGCTTATCTAAAGCCACTGCAATTGTTGAATACAGAACTAAAAACGGCCCATTTAAAACTGTTGAACAATTAACTGAAGTAAAAGGCATTGGATTAAAAACAGTGGAAAAAAATCGCGCTGAAATTTTATTAAAATAACAGCCCTACCATCCAAATTGACCCCATTGATTCAAACTGAATCTTTGGGGTTTTCCATAGGAACTTCAACTGGGTTTTCCACTGAATCATCTACTATGGGATCATCTACAATTTCTTCAGTAGCATCAGCAGAGCTTTTCAAGTATTTTATGGTGACTTCTCTGGACTTGCGGTTAATCAATTGGTTCTTAATTTGTTCTTCAGTGAGTAGTTTTTCAGCCGACTGTGACAAATGCTCAAAAACTTCTTGATAGCTACCTGTTAAGTTATCAATTAAATCAGCAGTCTTTGCAAAATGGGTTTCAACATCTTGTTGATAGTTTTCTAGTTTCTCTTCTACAGCTTTGACAGAATTTTCAGGCTTTCCACCTGTTCTAGCAAAATACATGAACAGTCCACCAATCACCAGTCCAACTACTCCAGCCAATACCATATTTAAAATTTCATCCATACCTATATCCTCTGTATTATTAAATTAAGCTCATTATGTGTCTTGCACCAAAACCCAAGGAGCCACTGTTACTGCTTTCAACAGACTGCGACTTTCTACCCATACCTTAGCATGTTCGTCTTCCACTCTCTGTACTTCAAGACTGTCCATCCATTGTTTAATTTGGACGGTATTATCAGCGTGAATTTGTAAAGCCACATCAACCATATCAAGATGGCCAGCCACTTTAATCAACATCCCTTTTGCAAAAAACTTTTGCAGTTCCTGAAAACTTATTTCTGCCAACTCTTTTTCAAAGTATTGTTTAGGCGTTAAACCTTCATCGCTTATTTCTTCGGATTGCATCACAGCCTCGTTATCACATTAATATCAAAATTTGGGTTCTTCCCGCCATGGTTTTCGCTCCACGTAACTTTGTAGTCTTTTGATTGCGCCAAAACACATGGCATCACCATCATTGCTGAATTGCTCGGTGTATTTATCAACTGATAGCTTAAAACCCACTTTGCCTTCAGCTTTATCATCAGCAAAATCAACATCACAAAAATCCTCCACAATCCAAGACTGAATCTCAATGGCTTCATTGAAGTCAGAAATTTCTGCTAATACGGCCGCTTTGGTATCCAAATAGGCCCAAGGAATCGGTTCAACACGCGAATACATACTTTGTAAATCTGCAAATATTTTCCAAGCCTTTTGACCATTGCGACATGCATCATCAGGTAAAGTCGACAACATCCAAGCATGATCATTAAAAGCCGCTTTAACATCGCGTAACTGAGCCTCTTTCAATAGTTCATAAGCTTTCATACAATCAAATTTTTGCTCACCAATTTCATAAATGTGATAAATGGACAAACGGTAGAAAGACTCACCATGGCCCGCCTGTGCCGCTTTTTCAAACCAAGTATTGGCATCAGAATAACGTTCATCTTGGTAAAATAATTTGCCAATTTCAAACATGCCATGTACATGACCCATTTCGGCAGATTTTAAAAACCACTCTTTGGCCTTCTCTAAATTTTGCTCAATACCCATCACCCCATCAGCAAACGCAGAGGCTATAAAAAAAGCACTCTCAGCATGTCCAGCTTCTACTTGATTCAACAATGCTGGCGGAATCAGGTCGGTATTTTCTGTCTCGGACACCCCATCGGAATTTCCATCATCTGTGTTGGCGATACCAACTAGGCCAATAGACAGTAAAATTGTGATTGTGATCAATTTAACCATTGAATAAATTTTTGACCTCGTTGTTGGTAATTATCAAAAGCATCAAAACTTGGTGCACCTGGCGACAAAAGCACGCAATCACCTGACTCAGCAGCTTGTTTTGCAAATTCTATGGCCAATTTTAAGCTGGCTTGTTTTACACATTGAGTTTCAATTTTATAACTCAAGATGAGTTGCTGGATTTTTTCACCGTTTTCACCACTACAAACGATCATCTTAGGAGCTCTCTCCAATAACTTTTCAACCCACCAAACCCAATCAACTCCGCGATCAAAACCACCCACCAAAAGGATGGTACGACTCAAATCCAAAGTATTCATCGCCACCTGGGTTGCGTGTGGTGTAGATGAAATACTGTCATTGATAAAGGTAACACCATTCAATTCAGCCACAGTCTCCAAACGGTGAGGTAGAGCCTTAAACTGCTTGATAGCATTCATACCAGCTTTAATGTCTAAATTAAACAAAGTTAAAACCGTACAAACAGCTGCAGCATTTTTTAAATTATGAGCCCCTTTGAGTTGCCAACCATATTGTGACAACAGGGCTTTATCTTGATACATCAAAACCTCATTCAATTCATAAAATCCTTCACTGACCTCAAAATACCTGACTTTTGCATCCAATGGGTTCGTAGCTAACAAACTTAAACTGTGTGGGTCTTTGGCATTTAAAATCACATCTTTTGCATGTTGCATTAATAACCACTTATCGGCATGATATTGAGCGTCTGACCCGTGCCAATCTAAATGTTCACTGTATAAATTCAACAGCACTGCCACATCAGCATGAATCTCGCCATCATAAGCCTGATAACTCGACGTTTCCAATACCACAAAATCACAACTGCCCAAACATTGAATCAATGGCACACCAAAATTTCCAGCCAAAATCACTTCAAAATTCATAGCTCTGAGCACTTGAGCCAACATGGCACAACTCGTGCTTTTACCTTTAGTACCAGTAATCGCGATTACCTTGGCATCATTATTAGCTCGCTCATTACTGAACCACAATGCAGTACTACTGATAAAATGACAAGTGGCATCCGACACTGCTTGTTGATACGGCGTAATACCTGGTGATTTTATCACCACATCGAAGTCACTGAGCAGTTTTGCGTCAACAACTTGGTGAACAAATGTTAATTCACCGCCATTTTTCAGTCCCTTTTCATATCTATTGCCAGGTTTGACCTCATTTTCAGCACAAAAAACAGTCAAACTTAAGCCTGGGCATCGTAGTTGCAAGTACTCACAACTGGCTTGTCCTTCTACGCCATAACCCCAAATAGCCACATTAGCTTGGGACAACTTTTCAAGTTTCATCAGTTGAAGACCTGCATAAATTTTCTTTTTTCAGGAATCATATGCAGCTGACTTGGGCCTATAATTTGGTTAATTTGTTGCCCATTTAGCCCAGGCAATAACTTTAACCATCGACTCACTTGTCTTTGGCTCTGCCAATCTGGATGAGTACCCAATAATTGTAACGCCAATCTACATTCCTGTTGTTCACCAACACACTCAAATGGTTTAATGCCTTGGATACCCAATAAGGATTCAAACATTCCGTGTAGCTCAATGTCCACAAACAAGTCTTTATTGAATATATCCAACAACTCTTGTTTGTTAACATACGGCGCAAGACACAAAAACACAAAAGCACATTTGGGGCAACTACCGCACCAATGATGTTGTTGATTTTGAGAACCTGTCAGATGAAAATTTCGATTACAGCTAGAAAAATATTTAAAGTAGTTTTTCATTACTGAAAACTTTTGTACAATCGCCAATTCTGAAAACGGCCTAAGCAGCGAAAAACAATGTAAATCTGTGGCAATATTCTGCTGAATAATTTTTTGCCATGTTTGCTCATAGGCCAATGATTTAGAATATTGATGATTAACCCAATGACCACTTTCCAACTGTACGTTACCGCTATCGGCTGAACGCTCATTGGAAAAAACCACACTGTCAAAATCATACAATAACGCCGCCACCGTTGCCACGCAGGCATTAATAGCAGTAATCGGCACATGCCCATTATAAGCCTTCTTTTCATTGGCTAATTTCAGCTTAGGATCAACCTGTCTTCTTACCTGAAGCAGTGGCAAGCCTGTTTCATCAGCCACCGATTGGATAAACTTTGACTGACCTACCATAAACAAAATGGCTTCCTCACCCATGGATTTAATCGCTTCAATACTAACCAAGGAATCTTTGCCACCACCAATAGCAACCAATGATCGAGCAGACAAATTGCAGTTAATGGATGCAACTTGTTTTATATTGGAAGAAGGTTTGAACTTAGTATGCTCTAACCATGGCAATTGATTTTCAAATGCCAATTCTGCCAGTCCATGCTGCCAGGTTTCGGTTAACCAGTTTGCTTGCTCTTGATTGGGAAGTTGCCATGAGCTCTGTTTTGAAGGCTGACCTTCAAACTTAATTTGTTTAGCTAATGATGTTTTATAATAGCTAACACCTGTCATCCAATACAAACAATTTATTGCTGTGTCAATTTGAGGTTTGAGGCGCTGATAACGTTCAACATTCAGATCAGGAAATTGAAATATTTCTAAAAAATCACCAAATTCAGAATCAGAATATTTTAATTTCAATTCACCACAGTTGGCATCAAAATGCCAAGATGTGAAGGTAAACTCAGCACCAAAACTCGTATTCATTACATCAATTCCTGAACGAGCATTTTCAATCTCCTGCTATGGTCATCTCTTCTATCAACCAAGAACCAGTGATTTTTTTACTGCGATGATCAACATCAGAACCAACCGCAACCAGTGATTTATACATGTCCTTTAGCTGCCCTGCTATGGTTAATTCGCTGACTGGGAATTGAATTTCCCCTTTTTCAACCCAAAACCCCGAAGCCCCACGTGAATAATCACCGGTTACAGCATTGACACCTTGACCCATTAATGACGTCACATAAAGCCCTTTGTCCATCGTTTTAATTAAGTTTGAATCCATTGCTTGCGTTGATTGTACTGATAAGTTATGCGCACCTCCGGCATTGCCTGTGGTTTTAAGCCCTAAACGTTTAGCAGAATAGACCGACAGTAAAAAACCTTTTAGTACACCTGCATCAATGATATTTCTCTGGCGTGTCTGCACACCATTGCTGTCAAAATTACGACTGGCAAAGCCACCTAGCATGAATGGATCCTCACACAAGCTAAACCAATCAGGTAATATCAATTCATCTAAATCATCTTTCAGAAAACTGGCTTCTTGGTATAAAGCACTGCCGCTGATGGCTGATAACAAATGACCAATCAATGATTTAGCCATTGATGGATCAAATAAAACTGGGGCTTTAGTGGACTTAACTTTTCTCGACCCTAAACGTTCAAGTGTTCTTTTTGCAGCTACTTCACCAATATCTTCCAGAGGTGGCAACAGTTCTATATTTCGCGTTGCATCCCACCAATACTCTCGTTCCATCAAACCATTTTGATCTGCTATGCTCACCACACTGACTGAAGCATTACTGCCTTTTTTCTCGCCATAAAACCCTTGGCTGTTGGCATAAATACTCATACCTTCACCTACCTGTACATTGGACTCGTCAACAGTGAGTTCAGCCCCCATTGAATTGGCATAATCTACAGCACCTTGATTGGCTTGCAACGCCATATCCACCAGCTCTTCAGTGCTCTTATTAAACTCGTAAAAAGTCTGCAAATCTTTAAAATCATTGCAATGTAAAGATTTATCTGCCAAACCAGCTGCTTCATCTGCTTCCGTTAAACCAGCTATCGCAATAGCTTTATCGATAGTAAGGTCAATATTCGCCTGATCAACAACCGCGGTTGAGGCGGAACCTTTCGCCTGCCCTTTATACGCAGTAACTATTAAAGACTGATCTTGATTATTTTCAATGGTATCTAATTCACCTTCACGACAACTAACCGACACGCCCGAGCCAGATGAATACACCACTTCAGCGTCAGTGGCACCTTGTTTGGATAATTGAGTTAAGACTTGTTCAATGATTGTTGACGGCATATTTTCTTGGTTTTCCTGAGGGTGCTTATATTTTACAAGATTTAAGTTTGATTTTGTCAAAATCATCACTCACAAATATGGGTTGGTTTTTGGTATCATTCAACTTTAGCATACAACTCTAACCAAACCATGGGTAACAAAAATAAAGACCTTCATTCTTATGATAATGACAGTGACGCTGAAACCATCAGTAAGACCCAAAAAAAACAAATGGTACATGACTTACAAGAACTGGCTAAGCTCATAACCAATATGCCAAAGAAAAAAATAAATCAACTTGGTTTGCCAACAGCTTTTTTAGACGCTATAGATGAATCTAAACGAATCAACAGCCACATTGCCACAAAAAGACATTTCCAATACATGGGTAAAATTTTACTGAAAACAAACCATGAAATTATTAGAGAGAAAATTGAACAGATTGATAATTTAGACGGGCACTATCAAATTCGTGATGCAATCATCAACTTATGGATTACACATTTGACTGAGCATGAGACACCTTTATTTGATTATTTGTACCAGCATCATGGGCATGAGGTATTAAGCAATCTCCGCCAAATCCTACGCAATCACCGCAAAAAACCTGAACACACTGGAAATCGTAAAAAATTATTTCAAACCTTGCGAGACCTCGACAAGCAAATGGAGTTACCCAACCCAATTACATTAACGTAATCAAAACAATCTTATTCAGATTCAGCAATTTTCAAACCAACTCCAGGGATGGTATGCAACAACTGTGTTTTAAAAGGTTTGTCGATGGTTTTTCGCAATATATATAAATGACTACGAAGCACATCTGAATCAGGAATCAAGTCTCCCCATAATTGTTGCGCCAATTGATCTTTGGTGACAATATCGGGTGATTTCTTCATCAATACTTTGAGTATTTGTAAGCCAGTGGGTGACACTTTAAGCTTTTGCTTTTCCCTGCTCACCTCCATAGTCCCCAAATCAAAAATCAAGTTGCCTACTTTCAGTGCTTTACTGTCAAATTCACCACGATGTCGTCTAATCATGGATTGCAACCTAGCTACCAATTCATCAGGGTTGAATGGTTTTGCCAAATAGTCATCAGCACCCATATCAAAACCCTTAAGCTTATCACCAATTTGATCTCTGGCAGTTAACATAATAATAGGAACATCTGACTTGGCATCTTTACGAATTTTTTCACAAACATCAAAACCATCCATACCAGGCAGCATCACATCAAGTATAACTGCATCATATGGATTGGTAACTGCTAAATGCAGGCCAGTAATGCCATCTGCAGCAAAATCAACAGTAAAATCGGCCATCTCTAAATGATCTGCAATGGTTTGAGCCAATGCGTTGTGATCTTCTACAATTAACACGTTTGAATTTGTCATAACTTCACGCTCTCTTCTTTACTTATTAATTCTACCAATGAATCAAATTTATATCTTGCCTAATTAGAGGCAAGAATTTCTACTTCGTTTAAGGTCAGAGTGACCACAGTACCCGCACCGATCTCACTTTTAAATCTAATCAACCAACCACATTGCCTACAGATCATATCCACAATCGACAAACCCAAACCGAAACCTTTCTCTACTCCATGCTCATCTACCCGGTAAAAGGGTTCCATAATGCGGTTCAATTGATCCTCATTCATACCTTTACCCTGATCTTCAATAATCACATCTGCACCATCTATAATAACCTTAATGGTGACAGGATCTTGTGAATAGATACAAGCATTTCTCACTAAATTGCTTACCACAATCGAGAACAGCTGTTCAGGCAAGTAGGCTTGCACCAGATGCCTGGGTTGCCAATCCACCTTTATTTCTCGTGGATCAAATCGCTGAACGGTGTCTTCAATCGTACTTTTCAAACTGTCATTGATCAACACGGGATCGTCTGATACTTCAATCATTTCATCACGCGAAAGCATCAACAGAGCTTCAATCAAAGCTTGCATTTCTTCAATCATAGGCTGCATACGCTCAACAAGTTCAACCCCTTTGGGAGTCAGTTCTTGCCTTTTAAGCAATGACAAGGAACCACGCAAAACAGTCAATGGCGTTCTCAATTCATGAGAAGCATAACGAGAAAAATTTCGCTCTCGGTTGATCAATTGCCCTATCCTAAGTGAGAAATCCTCAAACGAATCTATCAGGGTATTGACATCAACATGACCAACTTGTTTGATGTCATCGAATTTAAGTTTCTCAATTCCAGATTTTGAAATTTTTGCCGATTCTAAACGTTCTACTAACTTCAATACTGGTGAAAAAGCCCTTTTAGAAAACACAAAAGACACAAAAGCGGGTAAATAGACTATTAACAATACAATGATCAACGGCGTAATACCAAAATACAACGCCAGTTTTGATACTTGAGCCTCTTCAAAAATCAAATACAATTTTTCATTGCCCTTTTGAGTCACATAAGCAATGGGCCTCTTTCCTTCGATCTCCACTCTTTGATACTGTTCAGTGATACCCTTTAAAGCTGCCGGCACCAATGAATAATCATCATCAAAAACCATGTAACCACTTAAATTCATGGTTTTGGGTAATGGAAACTCGACATATTTTTCCCGGTGTGCCCAATAATAATCAGCCTCACCAATCAAAGCCTCTTTGATCAATACATCTTCGACCACTTTCGCCGCCCCAATGACACCACCAATGGTTGCTACACTGATAAAAATAAGCTGAATAAAAAACACCTTATTCAAGCGGCTTATCATGCTGCCTTTGGCCACTTTCTTTTTTTGTATTATCTTCATTTCTGTTTGCTGAACAAATAATGTGCTACCAGCCATTGGCGCCCATTATCATAACCAAACATTTCTGCGCACGACATAAAAAAGATACGCCAACGTTGAAACCATATTTTAGAATCGACTCCGTATATACGATCAAATATTGGCATGATGTTATTTTTGTTTTTATCTATATTATCCAACCAATGGTTAGAAGTTTTTTCATAGTGTTGACCTGAGTTAATCCAACGCCTATCAATTTTTAGTTGCTCTTGAAAATGATAAAAAGTGTCAGCAGCAGGCATTTGACCGCCACTAAAAAAATGTTTGGCCATCCAGTTGTCATCCCCTTCTGCAACAAATGGATACATCAAAAAACGATGACAAAAAACATGAACAAACAATTTACCGTCAGCTTTCAACCACCCAGCAATGTTACTAAAAAAATTTTGGTAGTTACGCACATGCTCAAACATCTCTATGGATATCACTCGATCGAATTTTTCGTCTAAACTCAATTCATTGATGTCACAGGTGATGATATTCACATTAACTAAACCGCGTTTTTTTGCTTGCGACATGATGTAGCGACGTTGTGAATTAGAGTTAGATACACCCATTATTTTCGAATGAGGTAATTTTTCAGCCAAATACAAAGTGATTGAACCCCAACCACAACCCAACTCTAAAACATCTTGTCCATCAACAAACTCACCACGCTCTAAATACAAAGCCAACATATTTTCTTCGGCTTGATCTAATCCTTCATCATTGTGGTAATAACAGGAAGAATATTTCCTCCTGGCACCCAATGCATGGTGATAAAACTCAGCATCCACTTCATAATGTTGTTCATTCGCTTTATCTGTGTCAATAGCCAAAGCAGACACTTTGATTTCGTTTAAAAAATCATGATAGCGCTGATCACATAACTCCACTTGATCGGCTTTTTCTTCTTTCAATCGTTGACGAACCAATTTTCTGATGCCCATACGAACGATGAAATCAGGAAAATAACCACGCTCAATCCATTGAATAAAGGTTTTAATCATTGTTTCGATCTCCATAAAATAAAAGCGCTGGTTTGTTGCATATAATCTCGATACGCTTGGCCTCGTTTTTTTAAGGCCTGTTGTTCTGAAAAGGGAATCCCCGTGAGCTTTAATAAAAACAATAACATCATTGCCAATACCAACCATGACCACAAAAAGTACATCGTTCCCCATAAAAGCATGGGATAAACAAACCAATGTAGCCATTCAAAAAAGTAGTTTGGGTGCCTGGAATATCGCCACAAACCGACATTGCATACTTGCTTTGAATCGTTATTGCGCTTAAATTGTAACAGTTGATAATCAGCTACACTAACCCCTACCAAAGCCAAAACACCCCATATAGAAGCTATTAAAATTTGCCAAGGTGATAAAACAGCAGATGTAATAACCCAATACGCGGTCAAAGAAAACAACACCGACAGTATTGCCTGGAATAAAAAGAAGCTCAAAAACTTAAGTTGTGTGTTATCAGACCAATGTGATCTCAGGTTTTGGTAACGGCTGTCTTCATGCTTAACATCATATCTGATGATTAAATGATACAGCAGCCTGAAATACCATAAAACAGGAAACAACAAAACCATCAAAACATTCTGCCAAGGAGTAGCTATTTTTAACAGGTAAATTAAAGCACAAAGTATGATTCCCAAAGTCCATGCAATATCCACAGTATCAGCGTTATTGGTTTGTCGTTGTCGGTTCCAAGCCAGAATTTGAATCAGAACACAGGTCGAAAATGCCAGCGTTATTGGGTGACTAAGCAGCTGCATTTTTAGACTCCTTATTTTGAGTGAGGTACACAACCAACATAAAATACAACAACCAACTAGCACCTATGAATGCGATTGCCTGCCATAAGTTTGGCATTTCAGCAGCACCTAACTTACCTGCAGAAACATAGCTTAATGGCGCACCAATCATCATAGTCATTCCACCAATGAATGGATGATTTAACAACCACTGCATCCCAATCCGAACAGAAGCACCAAAACCCAACCACAATATCATAATCCACAATGGTGGAACCAATCCCATATCAGGTTGGTTGTATGCATAAATAACCCAGCTCTGGTTCATCATAACCCCATCAATCAACAAACCCGCTAAAACACTGAGTGCAATAATTTTATAATCCAATTGTTTCATTCCTGCACAAAAGTAGTTAAATCCCAATAACAAAAACAGAACAATAACTGCCGGCCATATCGAACCATGAGCCGCACCTAAAACACAGCTAAACCAAAGTAAATTTAATAACAAGACATTGACTAAAACCATCATTGAATCGCCAACAAGGCCGCTCTTTTATTTTGGGGTTTAGCCAACATCAAATGAACATCACTGATCGCCCGCTCCATGAAACCACCTTCGCAATAACTGAAATAAAACCGCCACATGCGTTGAAAGTCTTGTAGGTAGCCAGCTTTTTCTATGGCTTCTATATTGTGATTGAACTTGTGTTGCCAGTCTCGCAAAGTGTAAGCGTAACTCATACCAAAATCTTCTAAATGAACCAATTTCATTTCGGTTTTCGCATTGGCGGACAAAACTGCGGAAATTGAAGGAATGAAACTGCCTGGAAAAATATACTTTTTAATGAAATCAACAGATTTTAATGCCTGTAGGTAGCGATAATCTTCAATGGTAATCGCTTGGATCAGGGCCAAACCATCCACTTTCAATAGATCATTGATTTTTTTCAGGTATGTGGGCAAGAATTGGTGACCCACTGCCTCAATCATTTCAATTGAAACCAACTTATCAAATTGACCAGACAACAAGCGATAATCCTTTTTTAACAAAGTGATCTGACTAGCTAAACCTTTGTCTTGAATCAATTGTGCAGTGTATTCATGTTGTTGTTCTGATATGGTTGTTGTGGTAATTTGGCAACCATAATTTTCAGCCGCATAGACAGCAAAACCACCCCACCCAGTTCCAATTTCCATCACATGATCAGTAGGCCTTAGATCTAACTTCTCACAAATTGTTCTAAGTTTCCGTTCGCTGGCCACTTCCAAAGTTTCATTTTCATGCTGATAGATGGCAGCAGAGTACATCATTCTTGAATCTAAAAATTGCTCGAACAAATCATTGCCTAAATCATAATGACCTGCAATGTTTTTTCGGCTGCCTTCAAGTGTGTTCTTATTAAAAAAATGTCCCAACTTCAGCAATGCATTTTTGAACTTTGCGCTGCCTCCTTCCATGCCATCCAGCAAGTTACGATTACGAACAAATATCTGAATCAGGCAAGTTAAATCATCACAATCCCAATCTCCTGCGATGTATGACTCTGCAGCACCAATGCTGCCTTGAAAGGCGACTTCTGAGTAGAAATTATCATTGTGCAAGGTAATAATGGCTTGTAATTCTGCACCTGGCTCACCAAAAACATCAACATGATTGGGTGACTGTATGGTTAGCTGAGCTTTTTTTAAGTCAGTTAATTGCTTATGCACTTGTTTTTTTATAAACACCTTCATAAAACCAGCTTTGCTTGTATTTTTTTTTGCTATGGCTTCACTTGAATTCATGTTTGTTTCCAGTTTTGGGCATTATGCCCCTTAATTTATTAGTTATTATTACCATCAGTTTTACGTGTTTTTTCATTACCAACCTTAGTTTTGGGGTGATCATAAAAGGGTACTTTTTTGCACCATAACTTAAAAGCTTGCCAATATATTCCGATCGACATTTTCCAGGGCTGAAATGGCCGTTTTAATAGAAAGCGCTTAGAGCCATTTTCCACAAGGGGCGTGATTTTTGTGTCTAAAATCACAGTCAATAACGTCTCTGTTTGCTTTTTAACCCACATTTTCACGGCAATTTGTTCATCAGTAATCTTGAAATTCCATTGGTAATTCATTTGCATATCCATAAAAGGTGAAATATGAAATTTTTTATCAAATTCAAAAGATAAAGATTGATCAACACAAATCGCTTCTGAACAATCGTGAAAGTACAGGTGTTTCTCACCCCAAGGCGTGTTGTTTATTTCAGTAATGATGTAAACCAATGTTTCATCGGTTCCATCGTCCTCGTAACAAAAATAAAAATTAACCGAATTGAATCCATAACCTAAAAATCTTGGGTGTGTGAATAACTGTATGCTCCCGTTGAAACTAATACCTGCTTGTTGGTATATATACTGTTGTATTTTTTGTTTGATTGGTAACTTTTCAGCATTAACGTAATCCTTATCGTAAAGTCCAAACATTGACCATCGATTATGCCCCCATAGTTTTTGATTGAACCATTCGTCTAAGTTATCTAAGTCAAACAAGCACCAACACATTTGATATTTAAAACGATGTACTTTAGGCTTTTTACGGCTATGAATCACATGACCGCTTGCAAAACCTGATTTCATTTTAGTATCTAATTTACTTCCCTCATTGGAATGTGTTAATGTGCGGTCACTAGTCACAAATCAGCTTTCAACAATTCGGCCACTTCAACACCACTGCGAGCACCGTCTTCATGAAATCCCCAACCCAAGTAAGCACCACAATAATAACTGTTGTTTTGTCCTTGCAACTGTTTTATCCGTTGTTGTGCTTGCAGTGTTGCTC
>CALLLZ010000234.1 GCA_938008005.1 uncultured Marinicella sp.
GGTCTTCTAAAATCTTTTGTGTTTGTTCATGAGATATGCTCAATCGCAATTTAAGCTTATGAAAATATCGGTCTAGTGACTGTATTTCTAAAGGTCCCTTTTCATGTATCAAATTCTGAGGCTTGGATTTGGGGTCTAAATCTCTGACTTGCTTTTCTAAAGATTCTATCGGCTTGGTAACTGAATTTGAAAACGAAATAATTACCAGCGACAAAAGCACAGCCATCACTCCTAGCCAAATGGCTGCAAAAAGAAATTGATAATTTTCAAATTCATCAAAATACGTAGTTGGCAACCTCAATATGGCATTCCAACCCAGTTGACTTTGATTAGCAACCACTAAATATTGCTGATCATTATCACTGCTATAAAACCAGTCATTCGATGCTTTTTTACCTTCGAACAATGAACTTGAAGTCATGTCACTCAATATGGGTATCCCAGAATCGTAACTGGTATAAATCACTCTCGAGTTATTGTCCATTATAAGTAATTCTGCATCGTACAACTCAAAATTTTTCTCTATCAGTGCAAAGCTAGACAGATCCAATGACCCTTCTACGATCCCAATAACTGGGTCTCCAAATTGAGCGCTTAATGCGATGATAGGATCCTGCCCAAATCCCCTGCCTAAAAATACATCAGAAATGTATGTCTTTGTGCTGTCTATGGCATTAATAAAATAGGGCCTGTCAGCAACACTTGTACCTGAAGGATCATAAGGCTTACCATCTCTTGTCATCCTTGGGTAACCTGAAGTCATGATGCCTACTTTATCCGTTGTCAACATGGTTAAAAATTCAGGGTATTGTTGTTTATAAAGTGACAACCATTTTTCTAACTCCTGTTTTGTCTCAATGTGAGTATGAGTCATACTTCTGGCTAAAGATGTGATCGCTTTTTCATGCTTAGTCAAAAAGAGATCTATATTTTGCGTGATGGCAGCTGCCGTATTTGCCAGACGAATTTTACTTTCATTGAAATTTTGTTCTGTTGCCTTTTTGGTCAAAACCAGAGATAACAAAGCAACCGGAACAAGTGTCAAAACAAACATGACAAAAATCAAAGTGCTTCTGAGCTTAAATTTTTTTATAAAAGTATCAAATAGATTCATTGTGCTGTTATTTTATCTTCATGATCGGTTAGGTAAACCAATAAACACCAAGTATTTTTTATGTCAGCAAGTAATGATAACAGCTATGGATAAAAGAAAAAAGAACCCCTCATCCCAATGTATGAATATAAGAGACTTCTACTTACGTTGGCCATCGGCACAATGTTAACTGAACAAAGCACCTGTGTTTCAGCTCTAAAAGCAAAAAAAAAAACTGTTTACAATTTGTTATTTTCAATACATCTATGTTCTCACAAATATGACAATATTTATTCTCATGTGTTACATTAATTAATAAACAACAAAGGGGAAATACAATGAGTACATATGAAAAATCAAGAATATATCTTAAATCTATAGCGGTCGGTCTAACACTTTTACTGTCCAATACGGGTAATACTGAAGAAATCACATCTCACAAAAACACAAATGACAAAGGGTTCATCTATGCATGGACACAATATGGTTGGGAAAATATATCATCGGACAAAGAGAAAATAGTTCCTGATCCACGTTTTATTATCCGTACCATTGTCAAGACCAATACCTGCCCAACGGCTCTGGTAGATGGTGTCACCCAAGCTTTGGTGTTGCGAACAAAAACACCACCCACTAATTTCAAATATTATGTATGTGAAGCCTATCTGGCTTTAAACAACCCAATTAAAAGCATCATACTGAATGGTTTTTCTTTACCCACACCTATTTCAAATCCAGAAACAATAATCGTTGTTGGTGACACAGGATGTCGGTCCGCATCTCAAAATTGCTCACCTAAAAACACATACAACCCTGGTTGGTATTATGAGAAAATTGCCGCTGAAGCAGCTAATGACCCACAAGCCCACAAAAAACCGGATTTGATCGTACATGTGGGTGACATGCATTACCGTGAAAGTAACAATGGTGATTGTGCTCAAACTAAAAACGGTCCATGTTGGGAAAGTTGGGAAGCTGATTTTTTCATTCCTTCACAAGCTTTTTTTAATGTTGCTCCACTGGTTATGGCGCGAGGCAATCATGAATCTTGTACACGCAGCTGGCGAGGTTGGTTCTATTTTTTAGCTCCAGAAAAACTTGACACTGATCTTGATTGGAGCCCAACATCCTGCGAATTTAACCTCGGAAAACAAATACCTGATGGTAATTACACCCCCAGTTATAGCATCCCCTTTGATGATTTGCAGATATTGATGTTAGATACATCGATCACAACTTACGATGACTGTGACTGTTTTGACAACAAAGAATATACCAAGCTGTTTAACGACCTGTCTGACCTCTATAACAAAACAAACAAACCCGTTTGGGTTGTTACCCATCAACCATTTTGGTCGATATTATCATCTAACGGAAAAGCCAAAGCATCAACACCCTTCAGCTCTCGAAACAAATACAGCAAACACTATATTATTTCTGCCATGACGCCATCAACTCAGCTCAAGCCAAACCTACTTAAAAAGGGCTTGTTAGGTAAAGCTCATACTATTGATGCTGTTATTTCTGGACATATCCATCTATCAGAAATCATAGAATTCAAAGACCACAGGCCTCATCAAATCGTAGCAGGAGCAAGCGGAACCAAACTTGAATCAGCACTTCCCCATCCCGTTGATACTGATATGTTATGGGGCGTTAAATCATTCAATTACTTGCATAAATTTGATTACTTTGTGATGACCTATAACTCACATGATCACAGTTGGGATGTCAGACAACAAGTCGTTAATACATCTGCCATAACCACCAAGATTGGTGGTCGTTGAAAACACCTATTGATCATGGGTTTTCTGTGTATTTTAAAGTCTTTAATACCAAAAACTCTTAAAACGCGAGCTCAAATACACGACTATTGATTGTCATATCAAGGTTATAAGAAACTGTGCTCATTCTTTTAACTTACATAGGCGAGGCTGACACCCTCGCCTAACTAACAGAACATTCAATAATAGATTGCAGGATAGAATTTGAAAAATAGGTTTAAATGACAATGAAACCTTCAATGGATATGTGAAGATCATTCTAAGCAGAATAAACTTTTGAATTAATCCTCCTGCTTATATGTGCATCGCCACCCCAAGAGGCAAGGTCGATTTCTAAGCTACTTCTATTCTCTGCAACAATTGATTTGACCACAGATTTACTTATGATGCATTGATTCCTTCACTTGAAAAAATAAAAACAAAACCTGTCAACATAAACGGTACTGAATGAGCCGCTATTTGAGGAAATTTTTTCAGTTGCTGAATAGAGGGTATAAAAAAGAATGGATCATGCTTTTCTAAAAAGTAATTAACACTTTTTGCAACTGGAATGAATTGCTGACGGTACAAACCTCCAAACACAGCCACCAACTGTATACCAGTTAAAAGCATCCATGTTTCCATACCCATAGATAAAATCAGTAAGCCCAGAATTCGCAACTCAGGCAGTAACCCCATCATCAAATAACTTGATGTTAATATGGTAACTACCTGCCAAAATTTATTTTTAAACATGAAACCACGATTTTCCTGTATCTATTAATTATTTTTCCACAAACCTGTGCCTATCAAGATCGGCGGTTTACCCTTATTTATTGTTCTTTGTCTTTAAGTTTTTGTTCAACTTCTTTGAATTTCACTCAGCTTTTTCAACTGGTTCCTTTTGTTTCACCAACTTACTCATATAATTTAAATTTTCAGGAGAAATCACCACCGATTGTTTTTTTATTGGGTCATATAAGTAAACGAATCTAGAGGTACTACCTAATAGCTCAAGCTTTTTAACTGTTGGAGCAGAATCATCTTCCGACAAGCTAACTTGATAGGTATCTTTACCTTCAACTCTTATTTTATTGGCATTATCTACGGCCAATTCACGCATAAAGATAAAAGAAAAAGAAACGATGATAATTAACATGATGATGGGATCACTGTATTTTGACATAAGCCCTTTTTCTACAAAATATCTATAGAAGTTGAAGCGCTTTCTAAACTGTACATCCAACCAATACAAAAGAAAAATACAAATTATGATTAAAGCAAACAACATCAAAGAAAGCGGTTCAAGTATTGCTGCCAGCAAAAAGTCACTCAAATCAGCAAACTTAATGATGTTGATACCGAATTCACGATAAAAGAAAAAACTATAACCTGTGCCAATTGCGGTAATTAAAACATAGCAAAGCGTTAGAATCATTGTTGGATTCTCTCTAGCGAAAGATTTAACAGCTGGGTACATAATCATCTGGTCCAATTATATGTGACTAGATTATATCCTAACTAATGATTAACTCGATAGATTCTGAAGAAATGGTTTAAATCAAACTCTGGCTTCGCGGGACCATACATAACCTACTGTGCTGCGTAACAAAATCAATGAATTTGTGTTGAAAAAGTGATACCTTAATCCTTGTGATACCAAATAATTATTTTAATTAAGATATATCCATTTCTTAAATAAATCATAAAAATAAATTTCAACCATGCTTTATTCTGTCTTACCTATGAAAACAGCTTAAAGCATGGCTGAAAAAAAACATTAATTTAACTCTTTAGTGGAAAACTGAAGTGAGAAGCCCAATTCCACCAAGCCTAAAACAATGTTGTTCAACCACATCAAGGTTGTCTGGAGTCGTGGTACCTCTAAATATGACAACACCTCCGCTACCGATACAAGCATAACTGACCGCAACACCCATCGCTGGAGCCTGTTGTGTCGCTGTAACAGCTAATAAAAACAATGCTAATTTTTTCATAATTTCCTCTCAAATGTGAATTAAAAAACAAGAAAAAACAATATACATTAGCTACAGTTAAACTCTCATTAAAAGTCAAAATTATTTCAATAAAATTGCAATTATAAATAAGCTGTTGTTAGTCTTTTTTTGTTAGATTAATTGGAAATTAAATAACAAATAGACTGTTGCACAACAAGAATGCTAAACACTGGTCCGCATAAAAACTCATTTTTATATACTTGAACCTCTGGAGTCATTACGGGCCCGACAAGGTATTGGAATATAAAGACCAATCAAAAAGCAGGGTAAGATACTTCATTCTGCTCTTACGGTTTTACCTTATAATTCTACTTGAACTAAATCAAAATGATTCAGTCTCATTTTCTAGAATATCCACATCGATCGCTGAGATATAATTTTGAAATCTAACAAATTAACCGGCTCATCCTTTTTAGGCATGATGCAAACCTCTGGTATTTTATTGCTTATTTTTTCAATAGCACCGTTACTTTCAAGTTTGATTTGGGTACTGGATCTTTTTACTCATTTCAGGTTTCAGTATTTCTTTTTTTCCTTGCTCCTATTGATTGGCTTCATTGTTTATAGAAACAAATTATATGTAACGATTGCAGCTGGTTGCGTTTTCATCAATGCATTCTACATTATGCCTATCTACACCCAACAACCACATGACTCAACTGACTTACACAACAAAACCATCAAACTTTTTTATGCCAACGTATTAACCAACAATAGACAGTATGAAAAATTGCTCAATCAGATCACAAAAGAAAACCCGGATGTGATTGTGTTACAGGAAGTTGATGCAACTTGGATAGCGAATATGGATGCCATCAAAGCCAAATATAAATTCGGTATCAAGGAACCAAGAACAGATAACTTTGGTATGGCCCTATTCAGCAGAGTGCCAATAATAGACTCTGAGGTTCATTATTGGTCAGACTTTGATATCCCAAACATAGCAGTCATGTTTGAACTAGATGGTTTGACACTCCACATGATAGCCACCCATCCGCCACCTCCAGTGAATAAGAGATTTCATGATGCAAAAAAATCAATCTTTAAATCCATTACAAATGTAGTTAATGCCAAAACTCAGGCAACTGTTGTCATAGGTGATCTCAACACAACAATTTGGTCAGATACATATGAGTTATTAGAATCAGAAACAGGCTTGATCAATGCCAGCAGAGGCTTGGGTTTCATGCCAACTTGGCCAACCCAACTATTGCCTTTAATGATACCGATTGATCATTGCTTGGTTTCCAAGCAATTTAAGGTTATTAATATCAAGACCGGGAATGAATTTGGCTCAGATCATTTACCGCTTGTGGTTGAATTGTTGTTTTAGGTCAGGTTTATCTTCTTTGCTCATTGGTTGAAACTGGCGAATCTGGATCAGCAGAATATAAATAACTGATGGCACTGGCTTCTGTTGTACATGGCTTATATTCACTCCAGTCTAACTGTATTATTTGTTTTTTAGCTCTTTGAATAAATTTTTTACTGGGTTTAAAGTCGATACATAGTGGCCTTTTACCATTACTAAACCTTGCCATATCTACTACTGAATACTGGGCAACTCCTTTTACAGCTCGATTTTCATCTAGGCTAACAGTCCAAATAACCATGTAATTAATGTCTTTGATCTCTTTTTTAATCATATTGAGACCTTTGCTCGATTCTGGGTAATTGGAAAAAAGATATAAAAATTGCCCAGGCAAGGCAGAAAATTGGGTGATTTTTGGAATTTTCAACTTTATCCATGAATCAAGCAAAGGCCTCATATTGTATTAAATGATAAATATCTTTAAGAGCACTGACTCATTTAGATATTCTAAATTTTGATTAAAGTGCTGCACTTATATATTGAGAATAAGTCGGCCACTTTAGTATTATAAATTTAACGCCATGGCTTTTGTACCAAGAAAATAGAACATGCCAATAACACAACAAATCAAAGAACTCACAACCCAAAACATGAGTGAATTTTGATGTACTACGGGGTTTGAAGTAACGAAAGGAACAATCAAACCTGCGATACCACGAATAAGATAAACACCTGTAATTAAAACCAAACATGTTTTTAGTAATGGCAGTTTTAAAATGACACCAGCACCTGAGAGTGCGTAAAGCCCCCAAGCAGCTAAGATAGATGCAATGACCAACGTCACTTTTGTTGGATAGAAATCACCTGCAGCAGCAAGTTGCGCCATTCTTTCTCCTGCCCCGAAAAACAAGTACCAATCTGGACCACCGAAAATACAAGCCAAGTGTAGCAGTGATGCCAGAAAGCTCAAAGAGCCAGCGATAATAAGTGAGTTATTATTTTTCATTTTTATGCTTTTTCATAACATCAGCTTGCTTTTATGCATATAGTAAAAAGGGGCAGACCAATTTCAGCTTTACCAAACTATGCTTGATCTATAGGAATTTGTTCTAACTCTTTCCTGGCCAACATACGAAGATTGATAACTATTTCTTTGTTCTTAGCCAATTGAGTAGGGGTGTAATGTGTTGAACAGCCGCATTGAGGACAGTGATGCATCACATAATCTCCATTTCCCCACTCATAAGTTTTCGTTGGAATCGTTGAACTCACAATCACCTCTGACAATAAAAAATCACCCCATAGTGCTCCCAACCTATTACACATTGGACAATCACAATCCCGAATATAAGATGGTAACTTAGCAAATTCCAGAACAACATTTTCACAATGACAACTTACACTAACCACAATTTCACCCCACAACCCATAAGTTTATTGTCATCTTATCATTTAAATTGGCATTCATAACGCTTCATAATGACAGATATTTTTAATGAATTAAATTAAAATAATCAATATCCGCCCATATGCCGTAATCCATAACGATTGAAATGGTTTTAAGCACGAAGGATAGAAAAAAATCGACTAAGTAGCCCATGATACAGACCATGTTATAAAACTAGTCACTGATGCTTTATGCGCAGAA
>CALLLZ010000235.1 GCA_938008005.1 uncultured Marinicella sp.
CCAATCCATCAATCGTCCAATGTTTTGATAAATGATTTGTGAGTTGGTTTGATTGAATAAGGTTTTATTTTTATCCATCGCATCGATGAGTTTAAGCACTTTTTTAACAACAGAAGGTTCGTCAATACGAGTATTTTTTAATTGCTCAAGCATGTCTTCTTTGTTGAGGTGAATCATTGATTCAAATACTTCTTTTGCCTTTACCCAAGCCAGGTTGTTATCTTTAATTTCCTCGCTCATTTCATGAAATTGCTCAACATTGCTTGAGCCACCTTCCATTGAGTGAATACCTTGCTCAAATTCATGTTATATAGCTTGGCAATTTCTTCCATTGATAAACCAGCAAAAAATCGCAGTTCTGTTATCTCAGCCAGTTCTTTGTCTATGGCTTTTAACTGGTCAATTGCTCGATCTAAATCTAATAACTGAATATCCATGGCAGTCTCGTCTTCCAATCGACTGACATCAAGTGTGACTTGTAAACCTTTTCTCTTGTTACTGTTTTGGGTTCTGATTAAATCTATCAGAAAATGACGCATAGAACGTGCAACCAAACTGTAGAAATGTACCCGATTACTGACTTTCAAATTTTTTGAGTTTTTGAATTTTAAATAGCATTCATTGACCAATACAGTCGCTGACATGTGCTCCCCAGGGTTAATTTTATGTAACTGGTACATCGCAAGTTGCTTAATTTTGGGATAAAGAGATTCAAACAAAACATCACAGTGTCCATCTGAGATGTTTTCACTTTGATTAATTAATTGTGTGATTTCTTGAACTATTTCCATAAAAGTATTTTATCACTTGATTCATTGGTTTTAATGATTAAAGGTCCATTCTGTGACAAACCTTCATTATTTATAAGTTTCGGCCAAAAAATTAATTTAATTCAAAAAAAAAATTATTTTTTACGTAATTATAAGTATCCAATTTTTAAATTAAGTTCAATGAAATTTCTTATTTGTTTTGTTTGTTTAATTAATGAACGTTTATTCGATGTATACAGGCTGTTAATATAATGAATGTTTTTGAATTCACTTCTTTTATAGTTGAGCCCAATGAGTTTCGTATTTTAAAGCGAGGGCACATGATTAAAGTTGAACTTCAGGTGTTCGAGGCTTTATTATTATTGATAGAGAAGCGACATCGAGTGGTTACTAAAGATGAGTTGCTAGAAAAAATTTGGCAAGGTAGGATTGTTTCCAATCATGTGATAACCCGCATTATTTACCAATTGCGTAAAATCCTTGATAGTAAAAAAGAAGGAAATTCGCACATCAGAACCGTCCGAGGAAAAGGTTATCAGTTTGTTGCTGAAGTCACTGAAACAGCAAAGCTGAAAACGGTAGTGAACTCTGGTGATTCATTCAGCGTTTCTGTTATGTCGCCTTGGATAACGTATAAAAGTATTTTGGCTTTTTTCTCTCTGGCGCTGATTAGCCTTGTATTGATTGGTCATTACGCGTTGCAATCATTTTCATCTGATGTGACCAGTTCAAGATTAAACGCTGTGATTTATCCAGTGGTTTCTGTGCTACCGATTGAGGTTGAGGTTGGCAATGAAGAAATGTCAATTTTGGTACAATCCTTGATAGATTATTTAACCCATCAATTGACAGTTAATTTAAATGTAAAAGTAATTCACCCTGACAGTTTGGTCAATACGAATATTCAAATGTCAAATATTTGGGACATCCAACAAGCAACACGCTCAGATTTTATCATTCAAGGATTTGTAGAATCAGTAACAGAAGAAAGTATTAAGTTACACTTGAGGTTGTACAAAAAAACTGCTACAGGAGAGATGTTGTTGTTTCCATTGGGTGCATTTGAATTCCCTTATCCTAAAAATATCAAAGTATTGAATGACTTATACAAACAAAGAAAAGTAACAGTCAGAAGCGTAGTCAATATTATCAAGCCAGGTATAATAATTAATAACGAAGGTGACTTTGAAACTGACGACCCAGCTGCTTATCGATTGGTGATATCAGCTCATCATATGTCTCGCTCTGATGATTGTAAGGATATGCAGCGAGCAGAACAGTTGTTGTTGAGAGCAATCGAGAAGGACAATGAATTTGTTTATGCCTACCTTCAGCTTTTTACAAATTACTATAAACGTGTTTGGATTTGCGGCAAATCAACGGATTTTCATCAAAAAGGACTGGCCATGGCCGAAGCGATTGATCGGCTAGCTCCTGGTATATACAAGGCGATGTCGAGTAGGAGAAGTACTATTTTGGTCGAGTCGAATCAGGTTGAGCAAGCATATGAATTAACTGGAAATGCTGATTTAAATAACCCTCACACTATTTATGATAAGTCTTATAGTTTGAGGTATGCGGGTTTTTTGGATGCCAATAGTCAAAATTTAGACAGAATATTACAGTTGGATCCGTTTTTCTTTAATGAAAAACCAATTCAGCATGCGCCCAATACCATGTTGTACCTCAATCGTTTTGAGGAACACTTGGCGCTTCTTGCTGAGCCCGGTAATTCTTATCATGACTATTTCAGGGGTTTGAATTTGTATTTGACGAATAAAACTGATCAGGCTGCAAGTGTATTACAAGGGGTGGTCATGAGGACTCCTGATGATTTATTCGGTCAATTTTCTCAAGCCTTGTTACATGTGATTAATAATGATGGACCCAATGCCCTTAAAACAATTGATTCCATAGTACTGCTGCGTCAAAAGAACAAACATACGGATGGAGAAATGACCTATAAATTGGTTCAATTGTATGCATTGGTTGGGGCTAAGGAGCAGGCGTTAACACATTTGCAGAAAGCGGTAGATCAAGGTTTTTTTCCTATGAATTATTTTTTAAATGATCCAGCAATAAAGGCCATCCAAAATACACCTCAATTTTTAAATATAGTAAAACAAGCGACATCAAGGCATGAATCTTTTGCAAAAAAATTTGGGTTGCGGTCTGAAACAATGGTTGTCTCAACATTAAAATAGCTATTCTCAAGAGTTGCACAAAAAGTTGTAATAAATAACTGTCGATTTATAATTGATTGGTATGAACCCAGTTAACCCCATAGATATATTTGAGTTCAGTACTTTTATTCTTGATGTCAGTACATTTCGCCTATTAAAAGATGGCCAGGAAATAGAAATCGAGCTACAAGTTTTTGAGACACTGTTGTTGTTGATTAAAAATAATGATCGCTTGGTCACTAAAGAGGAGTTGTTACAAGTGGTTTGGGGTGGGCGTTTAGTGACAGACAGTGTCATCACACGCACTATATACGAAATCAGAAAGATTATTGATGCTGATGGAAACAGTCAATCAATGATCAGAACTGTAAGAGGTAAAGGTTATCAATTTGTAGCTGAAGTTAATGTTCGAACTTTGACCCACAAAAATAAAGTAACTGACGTTAAACATGAAGCAAATAAAGGCAGTTTAAAACTGTTTGTATTGTTGATTGCTTTGGTAGTTTTAAGTTTGATTGTATGGGCTCAATATTACAGTCAAAAAAAAACTGATGCTAAGATAATTAAAACGACAACAACCAATCCGGTTTATCCAATAGTTGCTGTATTGCCAATCAATGTGGATGGCGGTTCTGAAACGCTATCTAATTTGACCCAATCTGTGATGGATTATTTAACAACTCAATTGGCATTAAATCTACGCATGAAAGTGGTCCATCCAGACAGTATATCGGTGATGAGTGGTCAGCAGAGTGATATTTGGTCAATTCAAAAAGCCACTCGTGCCCACTATATTATTGAGGGTTTTCTAGAAACAGTTT
>CALLLZ010000236.1 GCA_938008005.1 uncultured Marinicella sp.
GCAGTTGTGAAGCAGTGGTCAAATTAGGTCATCAAAACTTTTTACATGATGCTTTGGTGTTGAAAGGTAAATTCTCGCAAGCTGAAAATCTGACAACATGTTAGAATGCGATGCATGAAAAGCATTCCTGATAACATTGTTTTGGTTGGCCCTATGGGTGCTGGTAAAACAACTGTAGGAAAACAAATCGCTCAGCAATTGGGTAAAACCTTTATTGATGTTGACCAGGAGCTAGAAAGTCGAACTGGCGTTTCTGTCAATTTGATTTTTGAAATTGAAAAAGAAGCTGGGTTCCGTGCACGGGAGACGGCGATGTTAGCTGAGTTGTTAGAACGAGAAAATTGTGTGATTGCTACCGGAGGGGGCATTATTATCGCCCCAGAGAATCGTCAAATTTTGGTTCAAACAAACAGTTTGGTGGTGTATTTGAAAACTGAAGTAAAGCACCAACTTAAGCGACTTAAACGTGATAAACAAAGGCCATTGTTACAAGGGGGTGGTCGCCGTGAGCGCTTATTAAACCTAGCTAAAATGCGCAACCCTTTGTATGAAGAAGTTGCAGATATTGCATTTCCAAGTGGTCGGACCAGTTCTTATGGGATGGCAAAAAGAATAGTCGCATATTTATGTCAAGATTCACCGCAAACCAAGAAACCTTCAAACCAAAAAAAATCATGACTGACTTAACTCAGATTGACATTGCTTTAAATAATAGTGCTTACCCCATCATCATTCATCCTGATTTATTTGATTTGTCAGCTATAAGGTCCCAATTGGGTGGTCGAAAAATCATGATTGTCAGTAATGACACTGTTGCACCATTGTATTTGGAAACAGTCAGTGATTTATTTGTTGATAACAAAGTCTTTAATTGTGTGCTAGAAGATGGGGAGCAATACAAAAATACCCAAAGTTGGCAAGTGATTATAGATGCATTAGCCAACCATCAGTTCAATCGTTCTGATTTATTGGTTTCATTGGGTGGGGGTGTGATAGGTGATATGACTGGATTTGCGGCAGCCAGTTGGATGAGAGGCATAGACTTCATACAGATACCAACCACTCTGCTGGCACAAATTGATGCTTCAGTCGGAGGTAAGACTGGCATCAATCACTCAAAAGGAAAAAATTTGATTGGTGCTTTTCATCAGCCTAAGGCTGTAATTATTAATGTAAGCAGTTTGAATACTTTGCCAGTTCGCGAATTCAATGCAGGTATTGGCGAAGCAATTAAATATGGAGGCATCAATCAAGCAGGGTTTTTTCATTGGCTGAGTGAACATGTAGATGACATCAAAATTAAAAAGCCTGGAATTTTGATGCAGTTAATTTCACAGTGCTGCCAATTCAAGGCAGATGTCGTTGAGCAAGATGAAACAGAGCAGGGTGTGAGGGCATTACTTAATTTAGGTCACACTTTTGGTCATGCCATAGAAACAGCGACTAATTTCAAATATTTGCATGGTGAAGCGGTTGGTTTAGGCATGGTCATGGCTGCTGAGTTGTCAGCTCAATTGGGTTATTGTGAGGCTGGTATACGAAAAATGCTGGAAAACTTGTTGCAAGCATTCGATTTGCCAATTATGCTGGATTCAAATGTTACAGCAAATACATTATTGACACTTATGAAATCAGATAAAAAAGTAATCAATGATCAACATCGCCTTATATTGATGAAGAGGCTGGGCGGCTCATTTATTGCCGAGGGCGTTAAAGATTCGGAAATCCTGCCGGCTTTACAGTCTTGTTTGTCGGGATGAATCGTTACATGATGCATATTAAATCAGCAAAAACAGTGAAGTTAAGCGTATTCTTGATATTGTTATTCGTTTCTGGTCTGTCTTTGGCACAACCCGAGGTTGATTCAGAACCAACCTCCGATACAGAGATCATCTGTTATGCAGCGCAACAACAATGGGTTTGTGCACCTGCTGACCAAAAACAACAAGCCCATGAAAAGGCGATGCAGCTGGTTGAACAAAAACAATCTACAGAAGAAATTAACAGTTCAAAAGTTCGAATCAAGACTATGGATGTAAGCAATGATTTCAATCAACAAGTTCAAGAGTCACCTGCCAGTAATAGCAACCAGCGAAGTCGATTTGGACCACAAGTTAAAGATTTTATACCCAGAGTTGATAGCAATAATTTGAAGAATTTAGAAACAGGCTCGAACATAAATCAAGCACCCGTTAAAGTTCAAGATCCAGTAGAGAAAAATTCGAGTGAAACAGTTGTTGATACTCAAACTACAATTGACAAAAGTGCCCCTACATTAGAATCTACCAGTAGCCAGGGTTCGTCAAATGATTTTGAGTACTGGCAAAAAAACTACTCAGAGAAATGGTCATTTCAAGTGATAGGCACTTCTAACCGTCATCATTTAAATGAGTTTATTGCTCAGCATGATTTATTTGCAAGTCAGTACAGTATTGTTAAAACTCAAGTAAATTCTGCAGACTGGTGGGTTGTGTTGGTTGGTTTATATGACAGCCGTGAACTGGCATTGAGTCAGCGTAATCAACTTCCTTTTGCATTATCTGAGCAGGCTTGGGTTAGACAGATTAAAACCATCACTGGCGAGGCTGATTGATCATGCCAATTCATATTCAACGAAGAAAACTGTGATTTAAATACTGAGATTAGGTCCTTACTTTAATTCCTAAACAAAATTACAAGAGAGGACATGATATGAAAAATCTACTATGTATGTTGTTAGTTTTTGCTGTAATTACCCCAGCAATCAGTGAGAGTCAATCAGAACCTGAAAAAGCCACACCAATTTGGTCATTGACTGATGCAGAAAATATCACCCATCAGTTTCCCCAACAAGCCATTGAAAACGATCAGGTTACGATGCTCTTTTTTTGGGCCACTTGGTGTCCATATTGCAAACAATTGATGCCCCACATACAAAGTGCATTATACCAATATAAAGATTCTTTAAACCTTAAAATTTATGCATTGAACATCAATGAAG